>LKUF01000361.1 GCA_001412335.1 Methanolinea sp. SDB | reverse complement strand
AATAGATCACCGGCCAAAACGAGATATCGACCCCGAATATCTCCGGCGTGATATATCCCATGTGGTGTATCTCGAGGGCTCCCGCCACTCCCGCGAAGTACGCGCTCGTCATGAATGCGAAAAGCCGGTACTTCACGGGATTTATTCCTGCAGCCCGTGCTTCGAGCTCGTTTTCGCGGATAGCAGCAAACGCAAGGCCTATCCGGGAGCGGAGAATGATGGCAAACAGGACGATTACCAGGACCGTTATTGCCAGGATCGAGTAATACTCGATGAGGAGGTAGTTTGGAATGCTGCTCGAGAGCAGGCGGGGTGAGGCGATACCGTCCCAGCCGCCTGACCATGTCGAGAACTGGCTCACCATGAGGGTCTGGATGATGATGGCAAAGCCGAACGTCACCATTGCCAGGAACCACTCCTTCAGGCGGACGCAGATGGCTCCGATAAAGAGCCCGACGAGCGCTGCAAGCCCGGGTCCGATGAAGATCGTGATATAGGGGGAGAGACCGGTAGCAACCGCGATGAGCGTCGATCCGTACCCGCCGAGACCGAAGAAGGCCGCATGTCCAAGAGATCCCTGCCCGGTATAGGTCAGGAAGTTCCAGGCCGAGGAGTAGATGATGAAGACCAGCATCAGGATGAGCACGGTGAGGATGTAGAGGTTAGCCCCAAGCAGGAATGGAATGATCGCTGCAGCCGCGAGGGCAGCAAGAAGCATCAGGTTC
Organism: Methanolinea sp. SDB; assembly: GCA_001412335.1. Taxonomy (GTDB): domain Archaea; phylum Halobacteriota; class Methanomicrobia; order Methanomicrobiales; family Methanospirillaceae; genus SD8. Next base: position 4,245 of record LKUF01000361.1, on the reverse strand, counting down.
CTCCTGTTTTTGAGATCTATCATTGAATCACTCCGATGACTCCCCAAAGATCCCCGTCGGCCTGACTATCAGCACGAGTATCAGTATCAGGAAGGAGATGGCATCCTTCCATGCACCGCCGAGGGTGAATATCGCAAAGTTCTCGGCAATTCCATAGATCAGTCCGCCGATGATCGCCCCGGGGATGCTCCCAAGTCCGCCGATGATGACGATTGCGAAGGCCTTGATTGCCGGAAGGGATCCCATGTAGGGATTGAAGACCTGCCCGCTCACAGCCCAGAGTGTGCCTGCCGCTCCGGCAAGCCCCGCACCGATGCCAAAACTGATCATATCCATCCGCTCGACATTGATACCCATGAGCATTGCACCCTTCCTGTTCTGGCTGGTCGCCCGCATCGCCCTCCCAAGAGTCGTCTTCCGCAGGAAAAGGTATAGCGCGACAAGGATTGCGATGGTCGTGATGATGATGATGAGATAGTCAAGCGGCATGTTCACGCCAAAAACCGATATGGTGATACTCTCGTACGGGCTGTGAATGATTCTCCATTCATCGGTCCAGATGATCGCCGCCGCGTTCTGGATGATGTATATGAGGCCCAGGCTGATGAATATCTCGTTCAATTTCCCTGTCCCGAGGATGGGCCTGAAACAGAGCCGCTCGATCATGACACCCAGGACTATGAGAATGGGCACCGATGCGGCGAGCAGGACATAGGGATTGAAACCTGATATGGTAAAGAACGTGAACGTGACGAATGCCCCGAGCATGAGCAGTTCACCGTGTGCGAAGTTCACGATCTTCATCACGCCAAAGATCAGGTTCAATCCTGTCGCCAGGAGTATGTAGATGCACCCCGCGTAGAGTCCCCAGATGACCACCTGGAGTGCAATGTCCGGACTCACCACCATGTATCTCCCTTGAATCTTTCGGAATAATAAATAATTGGAAAAATTATTCCTTCCCTGGCTCGAACCAGTCGGGAAGGACAAAATCTGTCTCTTTCAGAGATGCCGGCCAGACGATCTTCGGTCTTGTCTCCTGGAGATCATCGTCCCAGAAGAGCTGCTCCATGTACAGGTCGAACTTGCTCTCCCGGTAATCATCAGAGAAGCGGATCGTCTGGTCCTTCATCGCTTCTACCATCTGGGGCATCTCCACCTGTGCTATCGCATCCCTGACTTGTGCCTTGTCAAGTGTCCCCGCATCCTCGACAGCCCGGGCGGCGATATAGACCCCTTCGTAGGTTGCTGCTCCCATCATGCCCGGGAACCCTCCCCACTTCTCATCGAAATCATTGACGAACTTCTCAACCGAGGCTTCTATCGGGCCTTTTGGAACGGCATAGGGGGAGAAGCGGCTCTGGATGATTGAATAATCACCGTACCTCCCGACACCACTGTAGTAGTCAGGGTCGTCGTTTGGCTCGACCGCGATGAAGATCGTGTTCATACCGACGTCCCTCCTCGCCTGGGTCACAGCCGGGATCTGTTCGTTCAAAAATGCCACGACATACACGACATCCGGGTCCGAATTCTTGACACTGGTCAGTACAGTCCGGTAATCGGTCTCGCCCATTTTGAATGTCTCTTCCGAGACAACCTCGATATTCAGGTTCTCCTGTGCGATGGTGTTCTTGATGGCATCCTGCTGCCCTTTGCCATACGGGCTGTCCTGGTAGAGGATTGCCAGCTTGAGAGGACGGTCGGCAGAGAACCCGAATTTCTCATTGATGGCCGGTCGTATGGTATCGTCGATGAACAGAGTTGTCTGGCCGCCCGAATCGTCTGTTGTCGGCGCATGGTGGAACATGTAGAAGGTATCCACATCATCGCGCCGTGTGATTATCGGGGTTGAGGCTCCGGTGATGATATAGGGGACCTTGTATTCGGCAACGATGGACTGGTGGGCCGAGACGACCGCACTCGAGAAGCCGCCCACGAGCACGTCCACGTTATCCTGCGTGATAAGCCTGGAGACCGCTTTCTGGCCACCCTCACGCGTGGACTCGTCGTCACCCTGGATCAGGCGGATGGGTATCTTCGTCCCGAGCTCTTCCACGTATACGCCGCCCGCGGCATTTATCTCGTCAGCGGCAAGAACGGCGGACTGCCAGACATCTTTTCCGGTTGTGCTGGCGGCCCCGGTCATGGAAGCCACGACACCGATCTTCAACTCGTCTCCACTTGCCTGCTGTTCGGTACACCCTGCCATGAGGGCAAAACCGATGATCAGCACGGTTGCAATTGCCAATAATTTCTTCATTCCACGTCCATCCTTGACATGTATGCCATGTTATAGCATGACATAGTTGGAGAGAGTGAAAAATAAAGATTGCTATTCGACTGCTGGTTTCAATAATCGATTATTTGCCGTTAAATTGACCAGATATCAGGTAATTTGGAATCAACGCGGGCTCATTTCCAGGGGTCCGGTACAGGGCATTCATGCCGGGTTACACACAAAATCGAGATTATTATCTAGAATCAGGTGCAAATATTTCATTTCATGTTCGGGCTTCCTGATATCACAATATTTACCGTGGGTTTTGCGGTGGCTCTCATCGTCTTTCTCCTTGCCCTGTGGGCCTTCAGATTCAGGGAGGTCTCCGGATGATTGATCCCCTCGAGATCGTCATCGTGGGTCTCTATCTCTGTGTCCTGCTTGGAATCGGGATCGTCGCCTCAAAAAAGATCAAGAACTGCGACGACTTTATCTGCGCCGGCAGGTCACTTGGCTTCTGGCTCTTTCTCGTCCTCATGATCGGGACGGTGTGCAGCGGGATGTCCCTTCTCGGCGTAAGCGGGTTTGGGTACCTGTCAGGCTGGCCCGGGATATGGGAGCAGCTCTTCGTTCCCCTCGCAATCTCGTTCTGTGTCATCTTTTTTGGTGTAAAGCTCCAGCATATTGGAAGAACAGCAGGCTACATGACGGTCCAGGACTATTTCGCACACCGGTTCCAGAGCCCGAAGACGCTTCGGGGCTTGAGCTCGGTCGCCGGGATCATCGTCTCCCTGATCTATCTTGCCGGGCAGTACACCGCAATCAGTATCGTGCTGATGTGGTTGTTCGAGATCCCGCACTGGATGGCGCTTCTCATCGCGGCCATCATCGTCACGGCGTACACGACTCTTGGCGGTCTGTATGCGGTGGCATGGACGAGCCTCTTCCAGGGGCTGCTGCTCATCATCGGGGTCCTGATCATGGCGCCGCTGGTCATCATGTCAGCCGGTGGGTTCACGCATGTCAACGAGGTCCTCGCCGGCATCGACCCGAATCTTGTCCAGCCCGCATTCCCTGCCCCCGCCTATGCGGCATATGCCTTCTGTACACCAGAGTTCCTCTTCTCGTTCGCAATACTGCTGATGATCGGGCTATCCTGTGCCCCGCATGTCGTAAACAATCTCCTGGCAGTGAAGGAATACCGGTACTTCAAGTGGGTGCCGCTCGTCTCGTTCCTGGTCTACGGTCTCGTGATGTTCCTCATAAAATTTTCAGGGTTTGCAGGACGGGCAATGGTCGCAGACGGGATCCTCTTGCTCCCCGATGTTGCAAATGCACAGGACTTTGTCTTTGTATACGCGGTGCAGTACGCAACACAGTCCGTGTATCTCTGGGGGATATTCGCAGTCATCATTCTCGCTGCAGTGATGTCCACGACCGACCGGCTGATGCTCACCGTCGGTTCGATGTTTGGGTGGGATATCTACAGGAATGTCTTGAAACCGAATGCAAAGGACAGCGACGTGCTCAGGGTCAGCAGGATAACGACGGTGGCGGCAGCGGGAATCACGCTGATATTTGCCATCAATCCGCCCGAAATACTCGCGTTCCTGATATGGATGGGTATTGGGGTGATGCTCTCGACGTTTGCCGTCCCCCTCCTCGCAGGGCTCTACTGGAGAGGTGCGACCCGGGAAGGCGCCATCGCCAGCATGGCAGCAGGGCTTGTCGCAGCGGGAGTCTTTGGATACTATTACCAGTTCGTGGCAAAGCTCCCCATGCACTTCTCCATCTATGCAGTTGCCTGTTCGCTCCTGGCGATGGTGCTGGTCAGCCTTCTTACCACCAGGAACGACACGGCAGTGCTCGACGAGACCATGACCGGCTGGTACATACAGCCAAAATAATTTTTATTCTTCCTTCGCCTTCAGGAGAAGCCATTCTTTTTCACCGGCCGATTTGAACCTGACAAGCACGTACCGGCCTGAGATGCGGTCGCCTTTCATCACCACCTCGATCTTGTC
>LKUF01000360.1 GCA_001412335.1 Methanolinea sp. SDB | reverse complement strand
CACGAGACCAGCCCGGAATGCGTGAAGGAGGCAAACGAGAAAGGAACTGCCCTCGTCGAAGTCGCCTGGCCCGTTTCAGGCACGGTCACCGGCAGCGGTGATATCCAGGTCTACACGCTCCCGGGCGGGAAGATGGTCCGGACCGTGCACCGGGGGCCATACGAGACCTGCGAGCCCACGTACCTCGCACTCTTCTCCTGGATCGAGGCGCACAAGCTCAAAATCTCAGGGTTTATCCGCGAGATCTTCCCAAACGATCCCCGCGAGGTAAAACCCGAGGAGATTATCACCGAGATTCTGGTGCCGGTAGAGTGAGCACCCGATACTCGCGGTATCGGGTCTTCTGATGCCATCCTCTCCGGTTCCCTGATGCCGGATATGATGGGATCGCAGTTTTTTCAGGCATATCCCGTTTATTTTTTTCAGATCCTCTGGGATTTTTCCCTCAAGGATATATACATATACATTCGCTGCCAAACACGCGAGATAACAGGGACTCGATGATACATCCATCAAGGGGAAATCCAGGGAGAGGGGGTGGGTCCTGGTGACCCCTCCAGGTCATTTCCGGAAAACGTCTCCCGGCACAGGGAGGATCATCCTTATCGCTGTGCTCTTTCTCCTCGTGATCGTGCTCTTGCACCCTGCAGTCGCCGATCGCGAGGTCAGGGTGGCGCTCCAGGAGATCCCGCCATCGGTCTACACAGGCTCACAGGGAGAGCCTGCAGGGATCTTTGTCGAGTTGATCCAGGAGATCGGGGCAAAAGAAGGGTGGAAGATCGTCTGGGTCCCAGGCACGCTCTCGGAGAGCTGGGCCCGTCTCTCTTCCGGCCAGATCGATCTTTTGATGTCGGTTACCGCAACGCCGGAACGGGAGAGCCTCTATGATTTCAGCAACGAGCCGGCAATGTCCGTCTGGTCGCAGGTCTATGCCCCTCCCGGGTCTGAAATAAAGACGATCCTTGACCTTGACGAAAAGCGTGTTGCAGTGCTCAAGGGAGACATCAATGCGTATGCGTTCCGGGATTATGCCGAAAAATTTGATATCGATCCCCTGTATGTCGAATTTAATACCCTTGACGACCTCTTCCGGGGTGCCTCTGCAGGAGGGGCCGATGCCGTCGTTGCGTTCAATATTGCCGGCAGGGAGACCGCAGACAAGTACAGCCTCCTGGAGACGAACGTGCTGTTCAATCCCACCGCACTCGGCTTTGCGGTAAGGGAAGGACAGAACCAGGACATCCTGGCCGCAATCGACCGCTATCTTGCTGCCGGAAAGAGCGATCCATCCTCGCAGTACAGCCTGATCATGCGGAAATGGTTTGGCCATGAGGCGAGCTGGACTGTACCGTACTATCTCTGGTGGGGTCTCGGCGTGGCTGTTGGTCTCGTTGCCATCTTCGTGGTGATGAGCGGGGTGCTCAGGCGAGAGGTCCGGAAGAAGACGACCGAGATCTCACGGCAGAACGAAGAACTACGTTCCCATGTAGCCAGCCGGCTGGATGCCGAGAAGAGACTGGTCCGCAAAAACGAGGAACTCCAGGCGGCGAACGAGCAGATGGCAGCGATAGAGAAGGAACTCCGGTTAAAATATGCCGAACTCGGGAGAACACAGCAGACACTCACCGATGCGAGGAAGAGACTGACCATGTTAAACACGCTCACGTTCCAGGAGCTTCAGAACGGTTTGTTCTCGCTGAACGGTCTGCTTGGCCTCGCGAAGGAGGAGAAATGCAGCGAGCAGGGAAGGACCTACATCGAAAAAGGGGAGTCTATCCTCACATCGCTTGAGAATTCCCTGCGGGTCGCGAAAAATTACCAGGAGCTCGGCATCAACAAGCCCCAGTGGCAGGACGTGAATTCCGTCTTTCTCTATGCCATCTCGCACCTTGATCTCTCCGGGATCTCGCGAACGGTGGTACTCGATGGTATCGAGATATACGCGGATCTCCTGCTCGAAAATGTCTTCTTCGAGATGGTGAAGAATGTCATCCGGCACGGGGCCGGGGCTGATGCCATCAGCCTGAAATACCGCAGGGGGGATGATAGGGTCACGATCCTTTTTGAGGATAACGGCCCCGGTATTCCGGCCGCCGACAAGGAACGGATCTTCAATGAGGGACACTCGAAGAATATGGGATCCGGGTTGTTCCTTGCCAGGGAGGTCCTGGCCATCACCGGGATTGCCCTGCGTGAGACGGGGGAGCCAGGGAGAGGGGCACGGTTCGAGATCTTCGTGCCCGAAGGGGTGTTTCGGTTTCCGGGCGAGAGAAAAACCTGAATACGGGGCAGATATCTGTACTGGTCCATGTCAGGGTGTAGGGGTGGCCCTGACCCGTTATAAGACCACCCGGATTGCGGTAACCGGGATGCACGGGGCATCTGCTTTATCGCTTCTAACGGGCGTTTCCCCCATTCACGCCCCGCTTCTCCGGAATTCATCTTCTGACCTGTCCACGGAAGATATATAAGTATATAAGCAAACACTTATACAGAATCTCATGGAACAGAACCAAAAGGACGGGTACGATCTCTCCGGGGTCGTCCCTGCACTTGCCGGGACGTTCAAGGCCCTCGGCGACCCGACCCGCCTCAGTATCATATGCCTGCTCGCGACCGATACCACCGGGACACTCGGCGTATCGGATCTCGCCGCCCTGACAAACATCTCCCAGCCCGCGGTCTCGCAGCACCTGAAGACGCTCAAGTCGGAGGGGCTCGTCGAATCGCGCAGGGATGGGCTCTACATCTACTACACCATCAACCGCGAGCGCATGGTCGGGTTCCGCGAGCAGTTCGAACGGATGTATGCGGGCATCATGGAGAAGTGCAACCGTGAACTGCTCAGGAAGTCCGGCCGCGACCGGGATATCAGGGCATGCGTGATCTTTTACTCGTTCTCGGGCATCACCCGCAGGGTGGCCGAAGGGTTCAGGAATGCCACCGGCTGCGATCTCATCGAGGTCAGGGCGAAGAAGCCCTACACCGCCCTCTCCGCCTACACGCGGGGCGTGCTCAGGTCGCGGAAGATGGCCTGCGACCCGATCGAGCAGGGTGAGATCGACGTGTCAGGATACGACCTCCTGGTCATCGGGACACCAGTCTGGGCAGGAAGGGCCGCCCCCCCGATCAATGGTGCGGTGAAAGCGCTCCGCGGCTGCGAGGGAAAGATCGCGGCAGTCTTCTCCACCTGCTTAAACGCACCCGGCGAAGCCCTGTCAAACCTCGGGTCCGCACTTGCGGATCGCGGGGTTTCAGTCAGGGCGACGATCTCCCTTGAACAGGAGGAGACCCGAAGGCCGGATGCAGGCGGGGAGCTGCTCAAGCGGATCATCGACGCGGATCCCTTCGGGGAACAGGAGAAGGATGAGAGCCCGGAAGAGACCATGAATAGCCCGGGAACCCTGCACAGGAGTCATTGCAAAGAGAGGGGGATGTCATGACTGAGTGCGGACCCGGTCCATCGCGCCCGAGGATACGAAAAACGCTGATCATCCTCTCGTTTCTCCTCTACCCGGCAACCTTCGCCTACATCTCGTGCCCGATCATCACGGAGGCGGCATCGCTCGGGATCGTGACCGCCGGCCTCCTCGTCTTTGCCCTGCTCTTCGTATCCTCGCTCGTGGCCGGCAGGGTCTGGTGCGGCTACCTCTGCCCATCGGGCGGGCTGCAGGAGCTCTTCAACCTTGCCTTCAAAACGCCGCTCCGGACACGAAAGATGGACTGGCTGAAGTACCCTGTCTTCCTCTGGATCTACGGGGGCCTTGCTTTCGCGATCTGGTCTGCCGGCGGCCCATCGACGATCGACCTGTGGTACAGGACCGATCACGGTATCTCGATCCTGGCAGCCGGCGGAATTGCTGCATTCGTCGGGCCTGTCTTCATGATCGTGCTCTTTACGACAATCTTCGGGAAGCGGGGGTTCTGTCATACCTTCTGCCCGATCGCGGTCCTGCTGATCATCGGCCGGAAGGTCCGGAACCTCTTCTCGTGGCCGGCACTCCATCTTGTCGCCGAGAAAGACCGGTGCATCGACTGCAAAGGATGCTCGGATGCGTGTCCGATGAGCCTCGACGTGCACGGCATGGTCCGGCAGGGAGCCATGGAGCAGGCGGAATGCATCCTCTGCGGCGACTGCGCCGAGACCTGCCCGAATGGCGTGATATCATTTGCATGGATTAGGAGATGAATCATGATACAAAAGAAGATACTCGTCATCATGGGGAGCCCCCGGAAAGGGAA
>LKUF01000359.1 GCA_001412335.1 Methanolinea sp. SDB | reverse complement strand
TCTTCTCGCTTGGACCGGAGATTATCTGATAGTGCGTATTGTGCGCGCACGACCTTCCGCTCCCTGGCCCATGCGAAACGTATAATTGCCCGTCTCCCAACCAATCTGCCATGGAGCCAAAGATCGTAACGCCCCCGCCGGGACCCCGTGCATGTCATGTCCTCGAACGCGATTCAAGGGTCGTCTCGCAATCCATGGCAAGGGAATACCCGCTCGTGCTCGAGAGAGCGAAGGGCATGAACCTCTGGGATGTTGACGGAAACAGGTACCTGGACTTTACCGCCGGTATCGCCGTCATGAACATGGGCTGGAACCATCCCGAAGTGATAAAAGCCGTGCAGTCGCAGGCAGAATCCCTCACCCATGGCGCGTTTCTTGATTTCTGCTCCGAGGTGCCGGTTACTTTTGCAGAGAAACTGGTCAAGTTCATGCCTTCGGGCATAGACCGCGTGTACTTTTCCAATTCGGGAGCCGAAAGCGTTGAGGCGGCGATAAAGCTTGCCAGGCGGGCAACCAAGCGGAAATACTTCATCTCGTTCTATGGCGGTTTTCATGGACGGACAATGGGGGCACTGTCCCTGACTGCGACCAAGGTGATTCACAGGCAATATTTCGGGCCGTTCCTCCCGGTGATCCATGCACCGTACGAGAACCCGTACCGGCCGCTCAATGCATCCAGTCCATCGTGCGGGATAGATGTGGTCAACTACATCGACGAGGAGATCTTCAGGACAGAAGTGGCACCCGATGAAGTCGCCGCGATCTTTGTGGAACCGATCCAGGGTGAAGGGGGATACGTGGTCCCACCCGTGGAGTTCCTGCGCCAGTTGCGGGAGTTATGCGACATGCATGATATTCTCCTTGTGTGCGACGAGATACAGGCCGGTTGTTTCCGGACAGGGTCTTTCCTTGCCTGTGAACACAGCCGGGTGGTCCCGGATATCGTCTGCATGGCAAAGGCGATCGGCGGCGGACTTCCCCTCGGCGTGACACTCGCATCCGATGAACTGATGACGTGGCCTCCCGGTTCGCATGCAAGCACGTTCGGGGGGAACAACCTCTCATGTATTGCCGGACTGACGGTGCTGAATCTCATGGAACGGGAAAATGCCGGAAAGATCGCAGAAATGAGAGGCAGGTACCTCATGAAAGGGCTGCAGGAGCTGTATTCCAAATATGAACTCATCGGCGATGCCCGTGGAGTTGGCCTCATGGCCGCCATCGAGCTCGTGGAGGACCGGAATACCAAGCATCCTGCAAAAGAGAAGAGGAATGCCATTCTCAAAAGCGCGTTTGAGAAAGGAGTCTGCCTGCTTCCGGCCGGCCAATCGGTCGTCAGGTTCAGCCCGCCACTCATTATCAGTGAAGAGGAGATAGATATCGGGTTATCCGTGCTCGACAGATGTTTTGCGGAGGTTACAGGTTCATGAACCGGAATCCTTCCGGAAGCCATTCGATTGAGAAAGGAGAAGGAAGATGTCGAAAGAGAAGAAGATTACCTACGTAACTCTCCTCTCGGATGAAAGCATCCATGGAGAATATGAATCAGCCCTCGAATATGTCAAATGCGAGCTCGGACTCCATCACCCGATCTTCATCAACGGTGACGAGCGATGGACCGGCAATGAATTTGTTGCCCGTTCCCCGGTTGACAACGAGATAATCACAGGATATTTCCAGGAAGGAAAAGAAAACGAGGTGAACGAATCAATCCTTGCATCGAAAGCGGGATTTCCGGGCTGGAGCGGGTATGACTGGCAGACCCGTGCATCGATTATCCGGAAAACTGCAGACTGGCTCGATGAGAAGAAATTCATTCTGTCTGCCCTGATCACTCTCGAATGTGGGAAAAACCGTTTTGAAGCCATTGCAGAGATCAGCGAAGGCATCGATATGCTGCGGTACTACTGCGAAATATACGAGCACAACGAGGGATACATCCGTCCCATGAGATCCGAAATCGCCGGTGAGCAGTGTAGGAGCGTGATGCGTCCCTACGGAGTATGGGCAGTCATCTCTCCCTTCAATTTCCCTGTCACGCTCGCGTCAGGCATGATCGGGGCAGCTCTTCTGACAGGAAATTGTGTTGTGTTCAAGCCGACAAGCGAGACCCCGCTCTCCGGGCTGACACTCTATCGCGCTTTCCGGGAGAGTGGCGTCCCTGGTTCTGCAATCCAGTTCTTTACCGGTCCGGGCAGAGTGTTCGGCGAAGCCGTGACCCGTCACCCGGATATCGAAGGGATCGCCTTCACCGGCTCACGCGAAGTCGGGATGTGGCTCCACCAGGCACTCTCCACCAGGGCAGGGTATGTAAAGCCGCTGGTCGCCGAGATGGGGAGTAAAAATCCCTGCATTGTTACATCAAGTGCAAACATTGCAAAAGCGGTGGAAGGGATAGCCATGGCCGCATTCGGATACAGCGGCCAGAAATGCAGCGCCACATCCCGGGTCTACGTCCAGTCGGATGTATTCGACCAGTTTTGCAAAGATCTCTGTGACCGGGTGAAGGCCCTGCAGATCGGAGACCCGCGCGAGAAAGAGACATTTATGGGCCCTCTCATCAACAGGAATGCCTTCGAGGTGTTCAAGGTATCTGTCGCCCAGTGCCGCTCCGAGGGAGGGACCGTGCTTACAGGGGGGGACATCCAGAGCGGGGATTTGATGTCACGGGGTTATTACGTGCAGCCGACGATCGTAACAAAAATACCGCGGGGGCACCGCCTCGTGCGGGATGAACTCTTCGTTCCATTCCTCGTCCTCGATACATTCACCAGTCTCAAAGAAGCGCTGGCAGAAGCAAACAACACGGAATACGGGCTTACTGCTGGAATTTTCTCGGAAGACGAGAGAGAGATAGAAACCTTTTTTGAAACTATCAAATTCGGGGTCTGTTATTCGAACAGGTCCGGTGGTGCGACGACAGGTGCCTGGCCGGGAGCCCAGTCGTTTGGCGGATGGAAGGGAAGCGGATCCACCGGACGGGGGGTTGGAGGCCCATACTATCTCCTCTCATTTTTGAGGGAACAGGCACAGACGCGGGTGATATCGTAAACCTCCAGCATCCGCTTTTTTGGATTATGAAATTCCACCTTTTTT
>LKUF01000358.1 GCA_001412335.1 Methanolinea sp. SDB | reverse complement strand
ACCGACCCGGTGATGACGCTTGCCTTCCGTGTAATTCGCGGGAGCTTGTCCAGCAGCTGTGGTTCCCGGAGGATGGCGAACGGGGACCCGATGTCGGGGTCCCAGAGGGGAGTTCCGGAGATCTTCATCCGGTGGCGTCCGGCAAGACCTGTCACCATGTCACGGAACTCTTCTGTGGTGTGCACCTTCTGGTCCCGGATGAGTGGTGCGTTGCCGAGGATGAGGCCCTGTTCCGTTGTATTCGCAAAACGCATGATGATAAATCCTTTTGCCCCACGCTCCTCGAGCCAGTCCGCGGTCTCTTCAAGCACCTTGCCGTCATTGACCCCCGGCAGGACGACGGTTGCCGCATAGACGTCGATCTCGCCGCAGAGCGTCTCGAGTATCTCGAGGCTTGCCTCGGGTGTGGGATCATGCATATGCTTCTTCCTGAGTGCGGGGTCGACCGAGAAGACGGTGAACGACACCTCTGACAGTCCGTGGTCGATGAGAAATCTCCCGAGGGCAGGATCGTCGAATCCCTTGCCGCTCGTGTACCCGATATGGAGCGGGGCCTCCATGCTTGAGAGGAGCTCGATCAAGTCGGTGAACCGCGGGTAGCAGCTCGGGTCGCCGCCACCGCTTATGGTCACCCGGGAGAGATCGTCGGTCATCGCCTGGAGGCTGGCAAGGACGTCGTCACCGATATCGCGAAGCTCCTTGAACCCGGAATAGTATTCCCTCACGCTCCGGCTGCAGTAATCGCACCCTTTCTTGTAGGGAGGACAATAGCGGCATCCGAGGGGCTCGGTCTCCTTCACGTGCCTGAAGTAGCAGTAATCGCAGAAACCACGGCAGTCTATGCCGGGTCGTCCCCCGATATCAACCGTGAGGTGTGCCATTTCTAGAATATCGGTGCTGAACTTCTATTAATGCATGGATATGGTCATCGAAGTGTTCATGTTCGTCTTACAGTATCAGGAGGAGCTCCATTCAGGATGAAGAAAGGGTTATGTGAGGGACAGTCCCACGCCAGGTAAGGGATCGGTTGGTACACATGGGACGCAAAAGCAGGGAGCTCCTGCTCCGGTTCTATCACGACCGGGAGTTTTCGTTCGACGAAGTCACGGTATGCTACGTGGACCGGGGAGCTTTGGACGATACAAGCTGCGTATCAGGGAGACAGATCAAGACCCTTGGCCCCGGTTTCATGGAGATCGAGTCCGAAGTGCGAACCAATTCAATTCCCTACCACCGCCTGATCCGGATACTGTATAGGGGTATCCCGGTATGGGAGAGGCAAGAAGGGACAACAGGTCAAAACAGGGTATGAAGGTATTTCCGGCGACTATGTCTGTATTCCCGTGCGTGATCTTTTTTTTGATATTTTAGAGGCTGGATAAGGGGGCTGAGAAGAGTGGATGCGGAGAGAGGCTGAGTGGGAAGGATGTTGTGTGGGAGGAGATATCATCCGGCCGGGATATTGATATCCAGCCCGGAGGGGACTTTTGGCTCACGTGATACTCTCACGTATTTCCAGTCGGGACGCTGCTCATGGACGAGTACGTCGCGTGACGGGTCATACACCAGTGTCTCTGCAAGATCGATCGACTGTTCGGTCCGCGAGGGGAGATCGTAATTGATCAGCCGGCCATCGATCCGGTACCGGTAATCTCCGGTGT
>LKUF01000357.1 GCA_001412335.1 Methanolinea sp. SDB | reverse complement strand
GTCGTCGGTTCTGTAGTCGGGACTGTCGTCGGGACAGTTCCGATCGTTATGGTTCCCGGGACAACTGATGCAGGTATTGGATTTCCGCCTTCGTTTTGGAACATATTCAGCGTAACCTGCAGATCGGTTGTTCCGGTCGCATCACCCCTTACCCGCACCGTACCGAGATCGACATTGGTCGCACCCGGCTTAACCTGGTTTCCGAAATCTACCCCTACATACCAGACTGAATCTGCCGGCAACGGGCCGATCTGAACGAGTCCGGGGATCAGGGGGGCCCATGAGGGAAACAAAATATCCACGATCTCAGCTTTTGTCGGGTCGCTGAGGCTTGCAGTGATATTGAATCCCGTTATCCCATCAGGAAGGGAGTCCACAGTAATGGGAAAGTTCGCTATCTGGCCCGCCGCAGGAATGGATCCCCCGCTGGCAGTCACCGTTGCTGCCTGTGCCCCGGCAGCCATGGCTGCACAGAGGACAAGCACTGTTACGAGTACTCTTACCTTGATACGTGACATACAATTAACCTCTCTTCTGGTCCATTTTTGTCTATGGAGTGTGTTGAATCCTCCTCGTGGGAAATCCTCGATAATTTCCGGTTATTCGTCATAATATTTAAACACATGGCATAAATTCCATTTTTTCCATGATTTTGGGTCCAATCCTTCCATTCTCCTGCCGGACGTGCGTATCCTGCATGGCAAAAAAAGTATTAGGCCATAATCTTGTTATAAAGCAGGATAAGGTCATTGAAGTCGATATTCCCGTTTCCATTGTAATCAAAGAGCACTATGGGCTCATTTGCTTCTATCCACCACATGTAGTTGAAGTAGAGGATAAGATCTGCAAAGTCGACAGCCCCGTTCCCGTTCAGGTCCCAGTAGAGCTGGTCCCCGTCGGGGTCAGTGGGAACAATGCTTTCTCCCGGCAATGGAAGCAGATCGACTATCCTCACCTCGCAGGGTATGACGTGCGTGACAAGGTCTCCTCCGGTATCAGTGTTCATCTTGTTGATGGTGACATTGATCTCGGCAGGCATCTCGTTGCGTCCCTCTGCAAGGAAGGTGAGCATCAGGATATCGGTATCTCCGGGCCTGACCAGGTCACCGGTATCCGCTGCCTTGATATAGATAGTCGGAGCCGGGAGCGAGCTGTCCAGCGAACGGGTTCCTGCCCATGGTGGGAAGGTCACGTTCGTGATATTTGCCGCGCTGGTATCCTGGAAGGATACGGTCATGTTGTAGCCGGAGAGCCCGAACTCGGCGAGCTCGAGGTACATCGAGATCGACGTGTTGTCATTTGTCGGGATAATCACCGGGTCGGTGTCGGGGACTGGTGGATCAGGCACGAAGTACAGGTCCGGAATGACCGCAACCGTGATATAGTCGGTCCGCGTCAGGACGTCGAAGCCATACATGTTGGAGACATTCAGACTGACGTCGAATACCCCATACGTCGTATAGGTATGGAGTATGCTCGCATTTGTTGTCATTGGTGTCACGTTCCCGTCGCCGAAGTCCCAGGACCAGGCGGTCGGGGCATAGTCACCAGAGGACGGCAGCGAGTAGTCGGTGAAGTTCACGGTGAAGGGACGATATCCGTTGGTGCTGTTCGCCGTGAAGTTTGCCACAAGGGGTTCACCAACCATGATATAATCGGTCATGTTGGACCAGTTGGTGCCGCAGCCATTGCTCGCGCTGAAGTTGACGGTGTAGTTGCCGGCAGTGGTGTAGGTATGGACAGGGTTCTGGAGTGTGGACGTTCCTTCACCGGAACCGAACTCCCAGTACCATGAGGACGGCCCAGGGTATCCCGTGGAGTTGTCCTCGAACTGGACCGGGAGTGGTGTAAACCCGATGGTCGCATTGCTTGTGAAATCGGCCACAGGCGTCTCATTCACCGTGATGTAGGCGTATTTCGTGGTCTCGTTCGTGCAATAGTAACTGGTCACGTTCAGTGTCACGTTATAGGCGCCCGCCACGGTGTAGGTATGGAGTATGCTCGCATTTGTTATCATGGGAGTAACATTCCCGTCGCCGAAGTCCCAGGTCCAGTTTGTCGGCGCTCCATCACCGAAGGCCGGTGTTGTGAGGTCGGTGAAGTTTACCACGAAATTCTTGCATCCCTGCGTGTCATTGGCAGAGAAGTCCACTATCAGCTTTGGACCTGCGTAGATTATGCCTGATGTGTTGTCGCATCCATCGAGGTTGCAGACCGTCAGGTTCACGGTGTAATTCCCGACCACTTCGTAGAGATGAGTTGGGTTTTGCACTGTAGAGGTGCCGCCATCTCCGAACTCCCAGTCCCAGTTGATGGGGTCGCCTGTCGAGGTGTCGGTGAAGTCCACGGAAAGCGGAACGCACCCGATCATCGGATCTGCGGTAAAGCTTGCGACCGGTATGATCCGTGCAATCCTGCTGACGAACGCATCAGCGTTCCTGATGCTCGGCGATCCTGCAAGCTGGGGCTGGTATGCGTTCAGGGTTGGGAAGTCCACGGGAGACTGTGTGTACCCCGTGATTGTGACGTTTCCTGCATCGTCCGAGTGTATCCCGTAGCCCTCGTCATAGTAGCTTCCTCCAAAGTAAGTGGAGAACTCGAGGACGTTTCCTTCAGCCGAGAGCTGGGAGACGAAGGCATCGGGCTTGATACCATTGAGGCTGCCATACAGGGCCCGTTCCGTCGGGAAGTCCATGGAGTCCGTCCACCCGGTCACGTGGGCGCGGGTGAGGTTGTCCACCGCGATCGCGTAGCCCACCTCGTTTCCTCTCCCTCCGAGGTAGGTTGAGTAATTCAGTGATTGACCATCATTGCTCATCTTGGTGATGAATGCGTCACCATAGTGGAGGCTCGAACTGGATCCGCCTCCGTAGTCGCTCTGGTATGGATTCTTCAACGGGAACGTGTATGAGAGGGGTATGGTCGGTGAATCGGTAAAACCAGTGACGTATGCGTCACCTGCGGCATCGACTGCGATTCCCCGCCCGCCGTCGTATTCAAGACCGCCAAGATAGGTTGAGTATACCAGATTTGAAGCGGTCGGATCGAATTTCGTGATGAAGGCGTCCTGCTCCCCTCTCAGGCTCTTTCGGAATGCGGTGCCGGTGGTATTGAAGAGTAATGACCTGGTTGTCCCGGTGATGAATATATTGAAATCGGAGTCAAGGTCTATTGCATACCCTACATCGTTCTGGGCACCACCGAGATAGGATGAGATGTACAGATTATTATATACGCAGGCCACGAATGCGTCTGACGATCCGGTGCGGGTTGCTTGATACGGAGTCCCCATACTCGCTGTCATCGGCAGGTCATCTGAGTAGGTACCTCCGGTTATGACCATTCTTTGCAATGAGGGATCCAAAGCAATTCCATAGGCACGATCGGTCTCATTTCCACCAAAGTATGTCGATCCAAGGAGAGTCGAGCCATCAGCTGATATCCTGGCCACGAATGCATCGGTACAGTTTGACTTGGTTGGCTGGAATGCAGTAAATCCAACCGCCATAGGTAAATCTGAAGAATCCGTGTAGCCGGTGATAGACGCCTGGTAAACTGAATCGACTGCAATACCGGTGGCAATATCGTCATATGCCCCGCCGAAATACGTGAAATATTCAAGATCGGTTCCATCTGCCGAAAACTTGGCGATGAACGCATCCTTCCCTCCGGCCAGTGTCTCCTGGTATACGGAGATAGGGGGGAGAACGATGCTTGTGGAATCAATTGAGCCGGTTATGTAGGCGCATCCCGTGTCATCCACGTCCACGTCATACCCGATCTCTTCTCCCCACCCTCCGAAGTAGGTGGAATATTCAAGGTATGGGTCGATGATGACCGGGAAGGCACCGTTGTATTCGCCGAGGGCGAATCCCACTCTGTTTTCACCGAGAATCACGTACCTGCAGGCTACCTCCACCTGCTTTCCATGAATCACCTGGTATGCGAACGGGGCGGTCTCGGTCAGGAGACCGGTGGACGTGGTCACCATCAGCCGGCCGGAATCATCCAGTGCAAGCGACTCGTGGCCCCGGTACTTCATCACGACAGTCCGTGGATCCGTTGTGGGGGCAAGCACGAACTCGCGCTTGAGCATCCCCTGGTCACCCTTGAAGAGGAGGTCGACACCCGGGAGGATCGCCTCGTATGCAACCCCGCCGTACATCGGGACGGCGGTGAACCAGCCGGATGGATCACTTCCGATGAAGAAGTTGGCCTTCCCGGCAAGCGGGTCGATGCCCTTCACTTCGGCACCAGGATTGCTCCCGGCAAGCCCGATACCGACTATCGATGAAGTGCCTGAATCCGGGTCCATCCTGGCAAGGAGGACCTCGTCGGCGGTGAAGAAAATGGCATGCCCGGCTGCATCGGCATGGAAGAGGACCGAAGGATCCTTCTGGCCGACGTTTTCGATGATGCTCAACGGAAGCGTGGTGACTGAGACTGCCGTCTCATCTGCAGCAACTGCAGGAATTGCCGCAAGAATTACCACACATACAAGTAAAAGGAAAAGATCTCTCTTTCGTGTGACGGTCTTCATGAAGTATAACCCCCTCATCCGATGAGAAACCCGGGCGTCACACCCAAATATGCACCAGCCCCTTGATAGGCGATCCCGGCTGGAGAGGGAAACCTGTTTATACCCGATCGTGCTCCATGCCCTGATGCCACCAAGTCAAGTGCTTCCCGTACGGGTGGGAAACCATGATTTCTTATCTGATCAGATATACTGAAAAATCCCTTTCTTTTTATACAGATAAATGTTTCCCCTAAAAATACAAATTTTCCGAAATATCCGGTGATTTGAGCCAGCAAAACTGCTGATGCTTTGGTTTTTCCACGGCAGGAAAACGAAATAATTCGCATGGTTCCCGTCGGGACTTAACACACGGAAAAGGAAAATGGCATGGTTAATTTCTCATGGAAATTTTAGTTCTGTTCTGGTGGGTCTTCTTCCTCTCTCTCCTGCCGTTCAGCCCCGGATTTCATCTGGGGAAAGAGGATCACCTCCTTGATCGAGACATTGTCTGTCAACAACATGACGATCCGGTCTATCCCGAGGCCTACCCCCCCGGTAGGTGGCATGCCGTACCCCAGTGCGTTGATGAAATCATAGTCGATCATCTGGGCTTCCAGATCGCCGGCGCGCCTCTTTTCGTCCTGGAGTTCGAACCGCTCCAGCTGGTCCTGCGGGTCATTCAACTCCGAGAACCCGTTGGCAAGCTCCATGCCGCAGACGAAGAGCTCGAACCTCTCCGTGAACCCCTCCTTTGAACGGTGCCTCTTTGCAAGCGGAGAGTTCTCGATGGGGAAGTCATGGATAAAGACCGGCTGGATGAGTGTCTCTTCCACGAGGGCTTCAAAGAAGAGCACTAAAAATTCCCTGTTGTTCTGCGGCAGGTCCCATCCTTCGATCCCTTTTTGCCGGGCGAGTTCCCGGAGTGCTTCGGGAGTGTATGACCAGATATCCACCCCTCCAATCTCGCGGACCGCATCCTCCATGCTCATCTTCTTCCACGGAGGGGTGAAATCTATCCGGTTCCCCCCGTAGGTGATCTCGTATGTGCCATGGATATCGTGGACCAGCGAGGAGACCAGGCCTTCGGTCAGCGCCATCATGTCGTTGTAGTCCCTGTACGCCTCGTATATCTCGACCATGGAGAATTCGGGGTTGTGCTGGGTATCGATATCCTCGTTCCTGAAATTCCGGGCGAGTTCGAAGACCTTCTCATACCCCCCGATAACAAGCCTCTTCAGGTACAACTCGGGTGCGATGCGCATGAAGAGCTTCTGTTCGAGGAAGTTGTGATACGTGGTGAAGGGCCGTGCGTTCGCACCTCCATAGACAGGCTGCAGGATGGGGGTCTCGAACTCGAGGAACCCGTTGTCGGTAAGATGTTTCCTGATAAGAGTGAGGATGCGGCTTCTGGTACGGAAAGTCTCCCGCGTCTCCTCGTTCGTGATGAGATCCAGGTACCGCTGGCGGTACCGTTTCTCGACATCCTTCAACCCGTGGAACTTCTCTGGCAGGGATATCACGGATTTCGTGAGCAGTGTCACATCGTCGACCCAGATGGTGAGCTCGCCCACCTTTGTGCGGAACACATGGCCGCTCACCCCGATGATGTCCCCCCGCTCGACCATCGTGGTGAAAAATCCGAACTTCTCGGCGCCCAGGTCATTTTTCCGGATGTACAGCTGTATCCTGCCGCTCTCATCGCCGAGATCGGCAAATACCGTCTTGCCGTGATTCCGAACGGTATAGAGCCTTCCTGCGGTTGTCACCCTTCCTTCGCTCTTCTCGTGGTCTGCTTCAGAGTATTTCTCCCGTATCTCCGCCACGGTCTCCGTGCGGGTAAAACGGGGGGGGTAGAGTGTCATTCCCGCGTCTCTCATCTCCCTGACTTTCGACAACCGCATCTCTTCAAAATGTATATTGGGGTTTTTTATGTCCATTTCTGACCTCTTACCCGGGTTCAAGCCCTGGATTGCCGGATGTACCCCTGTCCTGTCCGGGATTCTCTCAGAGAAGATCTGTTCCTGATCGGGACGGGTGGCACCCTCGCTATGTGTCTTTAATATTCCCCCCCGGATCGTATTAAAATTTTTAAGGGAT
>LKUF01000356.1 GCA_001412335.1 Methanolinea sp. SDB | reverse complement strand
GCAGGCGGTGTCGTCTATGTCGGGAGCGATGATAACACACTCTATGCCCTCGACGCCTCGAACGGCGAGCTCATCTGGAGTTACATGACAGGCGGCGAGATCTCATCGAGCCCGGCGGTGGCAGACGGTGTCGTGTATGTCGGGAGCGGTGACGGCAGGGTTTATGCGATCGACGCGTCATCCGTGATCCCTGCACCATACGACGATTTCGATGACAATGTATGCGATGAGTCCCTCTGGGAGATTACCGAGTATGGTGGCCCGTATGTCAATGAGACAGGCCAGCGGCTGGAGATCACCATACCTCCTGATTCATCGGGGGAGCAATTTTTCGCAGGGTATAACAGTATCTGTGCATTGCGAGGTGATTTTGACATCCAGGTCGATTACCAGCTTCTCACCTGGCCCCCGGACAGCGGTGTGAGAGCGGGCCTCTGGATCGAGAGCGGCCCCACTTCCTGTACCGTTGAACGTGTCATGTACAGCTCCCTGGATTATTTCACTCCGGGAGATCACTACACGACGAATTTTGCAGACTCCATCCTGGTCTCCGTGACGAATGACACGGCCGGTAAATTGCGCCTGGTGCGGACCGGCACCGAGATCGAGGGATATTCTTTTGATGAGAACTCCGGTGACTGGGTACTCCTGCAGAGCGTGCCGGACAGCGCCATCTCCACCCACGACGTCACCTTCAGGATCAGGGCGTGGGGGCATGACTATTCGTTTGGAGACGAGCTGGTACAGGTCGCATTTGACAACTTTGTGATCAACACGGGGGAGGTGGTTTACCCGGCGCCGGTGGCCGACTTCTCCGCCGATGTGACCACCGGGGATGCCCCGCTTGACGTGGTCTTCACCGACGACTCGACCGGCGTTGTGACGACACGGTCCTGGGACTTCGGGGACGGGTCGACTGAGTGGGCGAACGCCACCAGCACAGTTACGCACACCTACGCCTTCCCCGGCACCTACACGGTCTCGCTGACGGCCGCGAACGCCGACGGGCAGGACACGAGGACGAGGACGGACTACATCGAAGTCAGCCCGACGGGATCACCGCCGTATGCACTCTTCTCCGTTTCGCCACGGATCGGGGCAGCTCCCCTGGAGGTCGGGTTTGCCGACCAGTCGC
>LKUF01000355.1 GCA_001412335.1 Methanolinea sp. SDB | reverse complement strand
TTCTTCCGGGTTTTCGGGCTCGCTCTCATCGGGAATTGCCGATGAAGAAGACCTCTGCAGATATACCCTTCTCTACCCCCGGCAATTTTTTCGCCTTGGGCATTCACGCCAGCTCCCCCTATTCTTCCGGGTTCCCTGGTCGGCTCTCACCGGGAATTGCCGCATCCTCCGGGCTCCGGATCCTTCCCCGTGCATAACTGGCAGCTGTCCCGATGACCGAGAGGATGGCGAGGACCAGGAAGACCAGTTTTACGCTTGCCAGGAACTGCGGGTATACCGCGGGTGTGATCTCTACTCTCCCTATCACAACCGAGAAGATCATCATCGCGATCGCGATGCTCGCAAGCTGTCCGATCGCCCGCATCGTCGCCACCATGCTTGAAGCGACTCCATAATGCTGCCGCCCGACCGACGACATGATCGCGTTGGTATTGGGGGACGAGAAGAGTGCGTACCCGCCCCCGAGTAGCAGCAGGACCGCGACGATGAACCAGATCGGTGTCGTATCGGTAAGGAAGATGAAGGTGCAGAGCCCTGCAGCGGTCACTCCCATCCCGGTGGTAGCCACGATCCTCGGCTCGATCCGGTCCGACAGCCGGCCTGCAGGCGGTGAACAGATGACCTGGATTACGGGCTGTGCGACCAGGATGAGTCCCGCCGCCTCCGGGGAGAGGCCCTTCGTATACTGGAGGTAGAGGGAGAGGAGGAATGCGACGGCATAGGTTGCGGCATAGTTGATGAGGGCCGCGATGTTCGAGCAGGTGAATGCCACGTTGTGCCGGAAGACCGCCACATCGAAGACCGGGCTTTTGCACCGGGACTCCCACCAGAGAAAGACCGCGAGCATGGCGGCGCCGGTGACCATCCAGGGCACGGAGACGGGATCCGGGACTACCGTGAGCCCGTACATTATCCCGAAGAGGGCTATCGCGTAGAAGATTGACCCGGAGAGATCGAAGCCGGCGCCTTCCGCATCGATCCATTCCCCGCTGATCCGCCGTGACGCCATGTTGAAGACGACGAGAGCAAGTGGGACGACCACAAGGAATATGGTCCGCCACCCGAGGTACCCGGTCAGGACCCCGCCGATGAAGGGCCCGATCGAAAGGCCCGAGTATACCGACGCGAGCGTGACGCCGAGCGCCCACCCCCGTCTCTCGGGAGGGAAGACTGCGGCGACGATCGCGACCGACGTCGTGAAGATCAATGCTCCGCCGATACCCTGGATCACCCGGAAGGCGATGAGTGCCCCGGCACTCCATGAGAACGATGCGAGCAGGCATGATACCGCCAGGAGCGCCAACCCGGCAACAAAGAGGCGTTTTCGACCATAGATATCTGCCAGCCTGCCGACCGGGACGATGCAGATGGCCGTGGAGAGGACATATGCCGACATGATCCAGCCGAGGGTGACGGCGTCAAGGGCGAACTCGGCGCCGATCGCCGGGAGTGCGACGGTGATGGACGATGTCAGGTACGGAACAAAGAACGAGGCGATTGTTGCCGTCGCAAGGATGATCCGCTCTTCGTTCCTCTCCGGCATAGACATACAATTTTCGTTCCGACCATGTTAATGGATCGCACGGTGGCTGGCGGACAGTACATCCTCTCAATATGCTCCAAAACTCTGCTTGTCTTCAAATCTCTGTAGGGTATCATGGTCTTTGACTGCCGAAGATATTCAAAAGAGACAATAATGCATTCAGATGCGTTTATGCAGGCGATATTCAGGAGAGTACATGTACTGATTTTTTGGGATTATTTCACCCCAATCCTTTGAT
>LKUF01000354.1 GCA_001412335.1 Methanolinea sp. SDB | reverse complement strand
ACATCTCCCCTGGCGAGCGCCTGGTAGAGTGGGCCGACGTCAACCGCCACAAGTTCCACATCGAATCCGGCCTGCTCGAAGGCCTGCCTGAGCACGTTGGTGCTGGCAATTTCAGAATCCCAGGTCACATACCCGATGGTTATCTCCTTTTCCTGGCCAACCGCCCCGGTATCCTCCGTCGTCGTGCACCCGCATACCACGAGGCCGCCGACGATGACAAGGGAGACTGCCAGCATGATGAATAATTTTTTGAGTTTTCTTTCATACATTAAAAATCACCTTCAAAATTCAGGAAATTGAGAAGAAGGGCCAGTTTGACCAACCCTTTTTTGTCTCTCATTTTATAAAGTGTTTGCCTCATGCTGACGACCGGGTCAGGTTCTGGGTTATCCGGTCGAGGATGATGGCGATGATCACGATCGCCAGGCCTGCCTCGAATCCTGTTCCGATATCGACCCGCTGGATACCCACGAGGACCTGGTAGCCAAGACCAAGGGCACCGATCATCGCGGCGATGACGGTCATCGAGAGGGCAAGCATGATGCACTGGTTCACCCCGGCCATGATCGTGGGCATGGCGACCGGCAGCTGGACTTTTATGAGTTTCTGCATCGTCGTCGCCCCGAACGAATCCGCGACCTCGTTCAACTCCTTTGGTATCTGGCGTATCCCCAGGTTGGTAAGCCTGATTGCAGGCGGCATGGCAAAGATGACAGTGGCCACGATCCCGGGAACGTTCCCGAGCCCGAAGAATATCACCGCCGGTATCAGGTAGACAAAGGAGGGCATGGTCTGCATGAAGTCGAGGACCGGCTTCACGATGCTGTCGAGGTGATCGTTCATCGAGGCGAGAATGCCCACGGGAAGACCAATCAAAAGCGCGATGATGGTGGCGGTGACCACCAGTGCGAGCGTCTCCATGGAGAGCTTCCAGAGTTCGAGGTTCCAGATCAGGAGAAGCCCTGCAACGCTGAGAACCGCAAGCTTCCAGTCCCGCCTGGTGACGAGGAATACGATGACTCCGAATACCAGGATCGTCACGAGGGGCGGTGCAACGAGGAGGAGGTCCTGGAATCCGTCGACGAGAAAACCGAGGATTGCGCTGATACCGTCGAGCAGCCATCCCAGGTACATCTCGATCATGTCGACGAGCCATTCGACCGCCTCGCCAAGCGGCAGTTTAGGCAACACCGTTGGACCCCTCCTTCCGTGCAAGTGCCGATATGACCGTGCTTGGAAGCACGATCCCGGCAATCTTTCCGGAATCGTCGACCACCGGGAGATGATGCGGAACGCCTGCAAGCTGGGTGATGACCTCTGATACCGGAGTTGACGTAGTCACCACCTGGAGGTCACGCCGCATGATGTCGGTGATGGGAATATGGTTCTTGACCGCGGCTATCGCGTCATCGAGGGTCACGACCCCCTC
>LKUF01000353.1 GCA_001412335.1 Methanolinea sp. SDB | reverse complement strand
GGCGTTATTCGGCCGGCCTTTTTAAAAAAATTACCTGCCCTGTCACCACATATCAGTATTGTCCAATGTACCTGTCAGGTACCTTGACCTCGATCCTGTACGACCTGATCATGTGGGTGTTGATGACAAAGTAGTAGTCTCTTGCGCTGCCCCCTTCGTAGAACTTCTCTATCCACGGTCTTGGGTCATACTCGTCTCCCTTGTCCCAGAGATCAGGATCAAGCCCCCCCCGTGGCTCGATGGTCTTTACAAGGCTGTTATCGGAGGCGTCCCGAAGTTCTATCGAAAAGGAGGGGAAGACCTCGACTGCCAGGACGTCCGCGACACCGGCTTCCTTGCTGGAGGTCTTACCGACGTATCGTGTCTCCCACGGATCGACCGTGTACCACAGCTCCCAGTACGGGAACGGGATCTCGAAAGACTCTGTCGTTCCGCCGGCTTTCCCCTGAATTGTAACATATGTGAGGAGCTTTTCAGGGACAGCCGTGATCTCGGGCGGAAACATGTGTGTGGGCGTCGGCATGGCACTTTTGGGCGCCACGAACCCGAGTTCCTTTAATTCTCCCTCCCATGCAGGAATGGTCGTGGGAGGGGGAGTCGTCGGAGTTGTCGGGGGCAATGTTTTGAACACAACTGGTTTTTCCTCCTCTTCTGCTCCGCCGAAAGAGGGAAGTTCCATGTTTGCGGGCTCCCCGGTGAGCATGGGCTTTACGAAGAGTGCCATGACTACCACGATCACCAGCGCAGCCACCACAATCAGAAGGTCCCGCTTCTCCATTACCCAATGTTTGAATCTGCAGAATATATCAATATACTCGAGACGGCCACCATGACCCCTTCTCCCAAAAAGGGAGTATCCTAGCGACGATACATGCCCACGGTATCCCCGAACTGCACCACGTGTCCCCTCATGGCCCCTACGAGGTCTGCCTTGTTCGAGCCCGGAGCGAGTGTGAGCATCGAGTCCAGGCCGTAGACCTTGAGACTGTACCTGTGTGTCGATCCCACGGGCGGGCAGGGCCCCGTGTACCCGATCTTTCCGAGATCGTTTCTCCCCTGGACCGCTGATATGGGAGAGTTGACCACTCCGGTCTTTGGTATGCCTGCGGGTATCACCTCCACCGGCTCGATGTTCCAGATCAGCCAGGGCGTGAACGAGCAGCATGACTTGATGAATGGATTCACCGCCATGACCGCCACTGACGATGCTGACAGGCCCCTGATCCGTATCGGGGGTGACTCGTCTTCTCCGTCGCAGGTATAGGTTGGTGGAAACTCGAGGAAATCGAGTGAGACGACAAGCTTCTCCATGCCAGTGATGCTCACCCTTGCAAGGTAAAAAGGTTCATGAAAGAGATGTACCGGAGATATGTACATGACACGGGACGGAGATTGGTGATAGTGGCATGAACCAGTCACCACTCCATTGCTACACTGACGGGGCCTCGAGGGGAAACCCGGGGCCTTCGGCCTGCGCATACATAATCGTGGATAGCGCGGAGAGGATAATTTGCCAGGATTCCTGCTACCTGGGAAGAGGAACCAACAACTCGGCCGAGTATCACGCCGTGATCGAGTCGTTGAAGGCCGCTGCCCGCCACACCCGGGGGAGGGTCGTGGTCTTCTCTGACAGCGAACTGGTTGTGCGCCAGATAACCGGCAGGTACCGGATCAGGAAGGACCACCTCGCGGCTCTCTGCCGGGAGGCACTCTCGTACGCCACGCACTTTGATGGCGTTGAATTCCGGAATGTGCCCCGGGATCACCCGTTTATTGCCAGGGCAGACATGCTCTGCAACCGGGTCCTCGACATCCACGAGGGGAAAAAAGGATAGATGCCCCGTTTGCCCTCAACACTACATCTTTATTTTATTTTTTCCCAATAATTAGGAGAGATAGATAACCACATGAGGATCAGATAATGGCAGATACAGATAAACCTACCAGCGAGAATTGCGACGGGATCTGCGAAGGATGCCCGAGCTCTAGTACCTGTGACAGTTCACAGAAGGCTGCTTCCGGCAAGCCCACTGGGCTTCCCCCGAAAGCGAAGATAGATGTCGACCACGTGATACTCGTCCTCTCCGGAAAGGGCGGGGTTGGAAAGTCCACGGTATCAGTCAACCTTGCATTCGCACTTGCGAGCCACGGTTTCAAAGTGGGGCTCCTCGACCTCGATATACACGGGCCGAACGTGCCGAAGATGCTTGGAATCGAGGAACAGAAACTGATGACGATGGGGAACAAGATCGAGCCGGTTCACATAACCGGCAATCTCTCCGTTGTCTCGATGGCATTTCTCCTGCCCGAGAAGAGCACTCCGGTCATATGGCGGGGCCCGATGAAGATGACGGCAATCGGCCAGTTCCTCTCGGACGTGAACTGGGAGGAACTCAATTACCTTGTCGTCGATCTACCTCCAGGAACTGGAGACGAGGCACTCTCCATCGTCCAGCTTGCACCAAACGTCCGCGGGGCAGTCATCGTGACGACACCGCAGGACGTGGCGACGATGGATGCGATGAAAGCGGCCAAGTTCGTCGAGAAACTGGATATCCCGGTCATCGGCATCGTGGAGAACATGAGCGGCCTCGTCTGTCCCCACTGCAAGGGGGAGATTGACCTCTTTGGCAGGGGTGGCGGAGAAAAGATTGCAAAAGAACTCGGGGTCCCCTTCCTCGGAAGCATCCCGCTCGATCCCGAAATGAGGAAGGCAGGCGATGAAGGTCGCCCCTTCATCATACGCAGCAAGGATAATCCCACCTGGAAGAGAGTCGACGCTGTCATGGAAGAGCTTGTAAAGGTGGTCGAAGACTAGATGGACTACCACCGGATCCTGCAGGGCCCGGAAGATGATAAGGAGATCTATGACGATATCGTCCGGGCACTGGAAGATGTGGAACTTTTCCCTGACCTGGTCGAGCCGATCTACCGGAAGGCAATGAATCTTGACGACGACCGGCTCGACCGTCTCCGTTTTGCGCTGCTTCGCGTGCAGCTGTATTCCGATATCCACCGGAACGAGGACATGGAACGGGCACAGAAGATGAAGTACGTGGCCGAAGTCCTCGAAAAGACGATCTTTGGCTCCCTGATGCTCGAGCACGAAGAACTCGGGAGCGGGTAGGCGGTCCGGCTCATTGCCTGTAGTTTGGGCAATACCCCCTGTTTTTTCTCTCCCTGGTTTGGGTCCCCCGTTGGGTCCACAATCGCGGCTCTGATTCTTCAGGCACATCCACGCTGCGTAATCCCTCTGCTACAGGGTTTGTGGCGAAATCACCCCGGGCCAACAGAAATCCCGGCGATCCAGGGATATCATTCCTCACCTCCCTGGCCCTGATTCACAACCTATATCGGAGAAAAACTATGTACCTTATATCCCACTTTCAGGTGATGCGGTGGAGAGATACAGCTTTATTTCACGAATGCCGGATCATCCGGGGGCGCTTCAGAGGGCTGCGGAGGTGATCAGGCGACATGGGGGCAATATCAACAGGATCCAGTTCGACCGGCGCATCGACCCTGTCACCGTCTTCTTCGAACTGACCGCACCGGATGACGCCCAGGTGCAGATCCACCGGGAACTCGCCGGTATGGGATACCTGCAGTCCACGTTGAAACCCGCGAGTTTCCTGAAGTTCTGGGCCTTTCTCCCCCACCGCCCCGGTGCGTTGAGCAGGTTTCTCGAGATCACGACGGCATGCAATGCAAATATCGCGTACATCGATTTCGACGACCGGGGGTCGAACCCCGACCGGCTGACGGTAAGCCTTTCCCTTGACGACAGTGCCGCCGCCGACCGGCTCCTCGACCAGCTCAAGTCACGCTACCCGCTCGAGATCCTCGAGTACGACACCACGGGCAGGAACCTGGACGATACCGTCTTTTACCTCCGGTTCGCCCAGGAGATCCGGAGGATCGTCGGGGACTCGGAGGAGGAGTTCCTTCTCTCCCTGCTCGGGGACATCAACCATGTCGCCCAGGAGCTCTCGAAGCTCGGACAGGACCCGAAGACGGTCTTCGAACAGATCCTCCATAACGGCGACATCCTCAGGGAGACGACGGGACCTGGCTTTTACGTGGATATCCAGGAAGTCCCGGTCGCGGACGGCATGACGCTCTACTGCCTCCAGCCGCCCTGTGGCGGGAGTGTCTTTTTCATCGACACACCAGAAGAGAGCCTGATGATCGACACCGGGTACGGCATATACCACCGCGACATGGTCATGGTCATCAGGAACCGGATCCCCGGTGCCCTGGACAGGTTGAAAGAGATCGTCATCACCCATGCAGACGCGGACCATTGCGGTGCCGGGGGCCTCTTCCCGGTGGAATCCGTGATGCATCCCGGGACACAGGATATCATCCGGGTGGCCAACCGTGCGTACGGTTCCCGGAGCGAGACATCGATCCTCGAAGAGGTCTATACCACGCTCATCAA
>LKUF01000352.1 GCA_001412335.1 Methanolinea sp. SDB | reverse complement strand
AGGGGCAAGCGAAGCGCTGCCCCTGGGAGTGTCTTAGATTATCTTTTGACGAAGGAATATTTCCGCTCTTCATGCATCCTTCTCACGGAGAAGATATCCTGTGGACAGGGCAGGCCGAGGACTATGCACTATCCAGAACCAATCATCGCAGTATCTAATGGGAACAATTGAAACAGAGTAAAAACAGTCCTTAAAACCCAAGATACGCAGTCCGTATCTCGTCGTCATGCAGGAGAACCTGTGCGTCTCCTTCACGAATTATCCTGCCGTTTTCCAGTATGTAGGCCCGGTTCGAGATCTCAAGGGCATGCTCGACATTCTGCTCGACGAGGAGGATCGAGAGGCCGTCCTTGTTCAGTCTCGCGACGGTATCGAGCACATTGCCCACCAGCAGGGGTGAGAGTCCAAGGGACGGCTCGTCAAGGATAAGCATCGAGGGTTGCGCCATGAGTGCTCGTGCAATGGCGAGCATCTGCTGTTCTCCCCCCGAGAGCGTTCCTGCGAGCTGGGTCTTTCGTTCCTGCAGGACAGGAAAGAGCTCGAAGATCTCTTCGAGGTCCCGTGCGTCACCGGACCTGGAATATCCCCCGAGTTCAAGGTTCTCTGCGACGGTCATCTTCGGGAAGAGCTCCCTCTTCTCTGGTACCAGCGAGAGCCCCTCCTTCACCACATCGTAGGGGTGCATGCCGGTCACGTCCCTGCCATTGAAGACCACTTTTCCTTCGATCCGTGGGATAAAGCCGAACAGGCTCTGGACGAGCGTGGTCTTGCCTGCACCGTTTGCACCGAGAAGGGTGACAATCTCGCCCTCACCTACTGAAAGCGAGACGTCCCAAAGGATGTGGAGATTGGAATAGAATGCATTGAGGTTCGTGACTTCGAGCATCTGACGGGTCACCTAGAATGCGTATCGCTCGCCAAGATATGACTCGATTACCCTGCGGTCCCTGACCACTTCGTCAGGACTCCCCTCGGCGATCTTCTCGCCATGGTCAAGGACAACG
Source organism: Methanolinea sp. SDB (assembly GCA_001412335.1). Taxonomy (GTDB): domain Archaea; phylum Halobacteriota; class Methanomicrobia; order Methanomicrobiales; family Methanospirillaceae; genus SD8. Next base: position 1,363 of record LKUF01000352.1, on the reverse strand, counting down.
ATCCGGTCCGATACCCCGAGGATCACCCGCATGACATGCTCGATCATCACGATGGTAATCCCGCTCTCACGGAGATCGTGGATGAGCCCGATCGCTTCTGTCCCCTCGCTTGGGTTTAATCCTGTCATCAGTTCATCGAGGAGAAGGATCTTTGGCCGTGATGCAAGCGCCCGTGCGAGCTGGGTCCGGCGAAGCTCTATCACGTTCAGGTTTGCGAGTGGCTTGTCAATCCCGTCACGAGGGAAACCGACACGTTCGAGATGTATGGCAGCCTCCTCTTCAGCTGAATCCATGCTGATTCTCCGCCCGTTGCCGAAGAGAGAGCCTATCATTACGCATTCCCGTGCAGTCATGCCAGGAAAGGAACTGGTCTGCTGGAATGTCTTGGCGATCCCCTTCTTGCAGATCCGGTCCATGGAAAGGCGGGAGATATCCTCCCCATGGTAGAGAATGGATCCTCCGTCAGACCGGTAAATGCCGGAGATAAGGTTAAGAAGTGTTGTTTTTCCTGCTCCGTTCGGTCCGACAAGGCCAAGGATCTCACCTTCACGTACGGACATGTCCACGTTGTTTACGGCGACCAGCCCTCCGAACTTTTTGGATATATTATGTACTTCCAGCACGTCTTCTCCACCTTGCGAATGTTTGACATGGTATATGTTAGCACATAACAATAATAAAAGTACTGTTCCTGCAGTGGCAGAACGGTTGGCCACAAGGCGTCTGAATCATTCACCCAAGGCCGGAGGCACAGTCAAAAAGGCTGATCGCATTCTTCTCCTGAAAAAGGTCCACGCCTTTCGACGCCACCCTGAATCGCAGTTCGGAAAAAATTTTTCCAGGATGAAAACGGCAGGAGCCGTTTTCCATGTCCCTCATCTCCAACGGATTGGAAAATTTTCTCTTTTTATCAGGATTCACCGGGACTGAACCAGTCCGGGAGTACGAAGTCGTCCTCTGCCAGATCTTCGGGCCATACGATGACCGGCCTCAATCCGTTCTCCGCCTCGTTCCATCGGAGCTGCTCCATGTAGAGCCGGAACTGCGCCTCGCGGAAGTCCGGGGAAAACGATATGGTCCCGCCTTTCATGTACTCGATTATCTCGGGCATCTCGAGTGCGTCAAGGGCATCCCTGACTTTTACCTTGTCAAGTGTCCCTGCGTCCTCGACTGCTTTCGCTGCAATGTAGACGCCTTCATATGTCGATGCACCCATCATTCCCGGAAAGCCGCTCCACATCGTGTCAAAGTCAATGATGAACTTCTCGATAGAGTCCTGGATCTCGCCTTTCGGGACCGTGTAGGGGCCAAACCGTGTCTCAATAATCGAATAATCCCCGAATTTCCCGATCCCACTGTAATA
>LKUF01000351.1 GCA_001412335.1 Methanolinea sp. SDB | reverse complement strand
CATCAGAAGACCCGATACCGCGAGTATCGGGTGCTCACTCTACCGGCACCAGAATCTCGGTGATAATCTCCTCGGGTTTTACCTCGCGGGGATCGTTTGGGAAGATCTCGCGGATAAACCCTGAGATTTTGAGCTTGTGCGCCTCGATCCAGGAGAAGAGTGCGAGGTACGTGGGCTCGCAGGTCTCGTATGGCCCCCGGTGCACGGTCCGGACCATCTTCCCGCCCGGGAGCGTGTAGACCTGGATATCACCGCTGCCGGTGACCGTGCCTGAAACGGGCCAGGCGACTTCGACGAGGGCAGTTCCTTTCTCGTTTGCCTCCTTCACGCATTCCGGGCTGGTCTCGTGACAGACAAACGTCGGCATCCCGGCAAACGCAATGTTGTTCTCCATGATATATTCTGCAAGCTGCATGAGGAGTTCGGGAATCAGCGAGTAGTTCCCGGTCTTTTGTTTGCCCACCACCTGCTGGGGCGGCACATTCACAATGGTGATCTCTTCCATATGCGTCGACCAACTATCGGATGCCGGTGGTATTTAAAAGGAGAGTATGGGCAGGGTGAAGGTGTCCGCGGCGGCCAGGTGGATGCCCGATCTCAGTACTTCTGGTCATTTTCGTGACTGTGCCCGGATGCCGATGGACTCTTCGATTTTCTGTCCCGACTGTCACGAAAAGCCGATCCCCACGATCCGGCAAAAGATCCCCTTCCAGCGGCTACGCGACCATCTGTGATGCATGGACAAGACCCGGACCCGGTATCCCGCCGTTCCGGAAAATGATGGTGTTTACCGAAAGCGAAAAATCAGGTACTTCTGTTGTACATTTTCGAAACCAATTTGACACTGCACTGGAAGATACATATACTGTATCACATGAAACCTGGAGAACAACACTATTCCGACAGGGAGATCATCGGCAGGTGGGCGGTTTTTGAGAATAATCCCACCATTGAATCCATCATGGCCGGCAGGGGCCTGTCCCCGTCTGATGGAAACGGGGTCATCGGGTACTTCTACGTGGACCACGAGGAGGGAATCAGCTTTCGCATCCATGCCCTCTGCAGGGTCGAGCCCGGGATGCTGCCACGTATCGTGCTGGACTTTGAAGATCACGGCGAGGGCTGTGTTCTTCGCTTTGACGAGTTTGGATCATATACACTTCTTTCGAATGATAAGGCTGCACAGCTTTCGTTCCTCGAGGAACAGAGATGGTTCATATACTACGAATCCGAGCAGATTCGTGCGATACGAAACAGGGCGGATCTCGATCGGTTCAGGGCTCCCGGATTTTTTGATGACGTCTATGTCTTCCTCTCCAAAGAAGACCCGGAATGCGTCCCCGAGATCGTCTGGGTCCGTCTCGAAGAGATGGCAGAGGACGGCTCTCTGTTCCAGGGAGTTCTCTTGAACGAGCCGGATGCAGACATCGGCGTGCACGAGGGAGATACGATCACGGTAGGTTTCGCCGAACACCAGGAAGGCCGCTACCTGGTTGCAAAAACAGGACAGGCGTAAAAGAAGGTCTTCCTCACCCGGGAATGCCAGGAGACTCAGGCAGACGATAATTTTTCAATCACGTTCCCGACCACGGTCTCGAAGTCCTCTTCGGAACACTCGATCGTGATATCGGCATACTTCTCGTAGAGCGGGACCCGCTCCTCGTACATCTGGCGGAGGCTCTGGCCGGGGAGGAGGACGATCCCGCGGGTCGTGATGTTCTTCAGCCTCCTCTCCATCTCGCCACACGATATCTCCAGGTACACGACCACGCCTGTGGCTTTCAGGTGCGCCATCGCAGCATCGCTTAAGACCACGCTTCCGCCCGTCGCGATCACCGCATTTTTGGGACAAAGGGAGAGGATCGTCTCCTCCTCGATCGCGTGGAACGCCGCCGGTCCCTCCTCGTCAAGTATCTCCTGGAGCAGTCTCCCGGTTCGTTCCTGGACCAGGATGTCGGTATCGACAAACTGCATCCGAAGCGCCTTTGCGAGGATGACTCCTGCGGTGCTCTTCCCTGCGCCCGGCATACCGATGAGGACGATGTTTTTCATGATTCAGGAGTTTATCGGGGGTATCCTGTCACTGCCCTGCAATCCGCCATTCTCCCGCCGGCACCGTGATCTCGAAGCGGGCCCCGGCGCCCTCCTCTCCCGTCTCCCTGATGGAGATCCCGGTAAGGGAGAGGATCTCCCTGACAAGGAAGAGCCCGAGCCCGGTATTTTTTCCAACCCCTTTTTCGAAGATCCGTTCCTTTTCACCGGCCGCGATGCCGCATCCGTTATCCTCCACGAGTATGACGAGGTCCCCGTCGGACTGGCGGGACGAGA
>LKUF01000350.1 GCA_001412335.1 Methanolinea sp. SDB | reverse complement strand
TGATTTCCACCTGCAGGTCTGCGAAAATTGGCCGGTTTTTTGTTCACCCGCTGTATAACCAATCTGGATTTCGTCTTGTTCGGAGTTCACTGACCATGCAGCCTGCGGAGAAAAAGCTTTTTTTGATAAAACAGATTATTACGCGGAATTGCCAGGAACTCCTGACAGGCCAAGTCGTTCACTTCGTCCGCCTATAGAAAACTGTGATTCAGACACCTGTTGGAACCCGCCATTTGCCGGGCGGTACATGTATCTCAAACCGGGCACCCTCGCCAGCCTCTCCCGTCTCCTCGATGGTGATGCCGGTGATCGAGAGGATCTCCCGTATCATGAAGAGGCCGAGACCGGTATTTTTTCCATACCCCCGTTCAAAGATCCTGCCCTTGTCGACAGGATCGATACCCGTCCCGTCGTCTTTCCAGGTGAGCAGGAATTCATCGCCGGAGATTTTTCCGTCCAACTCCACCAGGCTGACGTTTTCGCCACCGTGCCTGATGGTGTTGTCAAGGAGATTGTCAAAGACTTTCCCAAGCATCGGGTCTGCGAGGATCTCAACATCAAGGCCCGATGTCTTGATCCGTATCCGGTCGGGAGCACTCGGTTTCGTGACGATGGTCGCGATCCTCTGCCAGATCGGCTCGGTTGTCCCGAGTACTTCGTACGTGCTGGTAAACTTGATCTGATGCTGGATCTTCTCCAATGTCTGGCGAATCCGCTCCATGTACGTCTCCTTTTCAGATTCGGAAGATCCGTCCATGAGATCGAGGTAGCCAACTGCTATCGCGATACTGTTGAGGATATCGTGGCGCGTAATACCTGTAAGCAGTTTTAACTGCCGGTTCGCCTTCCGGAGCGCTTCCTCGGTCCGCTTCCGTTCCTCGACCTCGTGGAGAGCCCGGTTTTTCATCTCACGGAAACCATGCACCTGCGAGACCAGTTCTGTAACATCGTCGATGACAAAAAGGGCGAATCGCTCTTCGTTCTCCCGGAAGAAATGGACCGAGGTTCTCTGGTAGCGCTGTCCTCCCTGTTGCAGGGGTGCATGGATGAAATGGGGATGAAACTGCGTGGAGAATAATGCTGCCGGCCCTCCATCGATCACCTGCTGGATACGAATTCCGTAACGCCTGTCCTTCAGGTGCGGGAACCGCTCCCGGAGGTCATGGCCGATGATCTCTTTTTTGGAGATCCCTGTCCATTCCGCAACAGTCCGGTTCCAGCAGGCGACGGTGTAATCCGGCCTGATACAGATTATTCCGGCTGGCAGAATATCAAAATACTCGCATTTTGAAGGGGTAGAGTGCTGCTTCATCGTATATTGACCGTCGTCTCGTGTATCCTTTCGAGCAGCGTATCGAGAGCACCGATCTCGAATATCATGAGAATATTGCCTATGATGTCCAGGTCTTCCAGGATAAACTTTGATATGGCGAGGATGACCCACTGGTATGAACCTGCTCTCCCTGTGTCCAGTATCTGCGTGATGTCACCTTCGAGGTACATCGGCATGCTGTACGTGAGGTGCTCATTCAGTACATTCATGATCGATCCCATGACCGCGTTGTTCACGATATTTCCCACCTCGTTCAGGGTCTCGATCCGGAGTGCATCGAGTTCAGGCTCATCGATCTCTTCACCGGTGAGCGTGGTGATGAGAAGAGCGGCGCTTTCAGGGGGAAAGACCAGCATGCTGATTCCAGAGAAAGCTCCGCTGAACCGGAGCGTGACCGCAGAGAGACGATCACTCTCGAGCAGGCTGGTATCATGGAGGAGATCTGAAAACTCGACGAAATGGACCTCTGGGACATTGAGCCTGATGTGCGTCCCTGTCATCTCGTTCAATAATCCTGCAGCGCGGCCAACCCCGATGTTGATCAGTTCGCGAATTGCATCGCTGGAATCTTCATCTATCTTCATGGACCTTTCGTGCTCCCAATAGCCTGACTCAATACCGGTAAAAGAGTCTCCTTTGCTACCGGCTTGTTGAGGACAATAAACGCTCCCATATCCAGGCATCTCTTCCGTGTCGTATTCTGGATATCGGAAGTGAGGATAATGACGGGTAGATTCATGTTATGTTGCCGGGTTTTTTCGAGGAAGCCGAAGCCGTCAATTTCGGGCATCAGGAGATCACAGATGACCAGGTCCGGCGACTCATCCAGTGCCAGGTCGAACCCTGAATTTCCATTCTCAGCAGTGATGACCGAATAACCCTCGCTTTCCAGAAGTGCGGAGATAATCTTCCTTTGAAACTTCGAATCGTCGATTACCAGAATTTTTGTCATGCAAATCTCCCTGGACGGCAAATGATTCACTAATGTTTTGTGTGTGAATATAAAACTTGATTCTTTTTCCCATTCCCCCCGATTCCCACGATCCACAGACCAGTCGTCCTTCCGGATCATGACAATTCCGGCCGCTTTCGAAATCTGTCTGGATTGATACTGGATACATACCTCCCGATACCGTTCTCCCACCAATCCGATACGCAATTTCCTCCCTGTGCAGGACGAGCGGATCAAAAGACCAAAACGCATCTGCTCCACTAATAGTACCTGATGAGTGTCATCCCGTCTCTTGAGACTCCGCTTGGACCATTCACGCTGAAAAACCCGTTCCTGCTCTCTTCCGGGCCTCCAACTGCATCTTCCGAACAGATACAGCGGGCCTTCCGGTCAGGGTGGGCAGGTGCCGTAATCAAGACCATCAGGCCGGACGGAATGGTGATCGAAGACCTCTCCCCCCGTTTTGCGGCGTTAAAAGACCGGAACGGGGAGATGTATAGCTTCGAAAACATCGAACTCCTGAGTAAGAGATCCGTCTCGTACTGGACGACGGAGATCGCAGAAATAAAACGGATCTTCCCGGAACACCTCCTGGTCGGAAGCATCATGGCGGCGCCCGACCCGGACGAATGGAGAGAACTCGCCGGAGAGGTCGCATTCGCCGGCGCCGATGCCCTTGAGATGAACGTCTCCTGCCCGCACGGTATGCCGGAACGGGGCGCAGGTGCCGCGATCGGGCAGAACCCACAGATGGTCCGTGATCTCGCCCGGGCGGTGTGCGGGTCCGTGGACATCCCGGTGATCGTGAAACTCACACCGAACGTGACCGACATCGTACCCGTGGCGAAGGCGGCACAGGCCGGCGGCGCAGCCATGCTCTCGGCGATCAACACGATCCAGTGCCTATCCGGAATTGACATCGACTCCTTTGAACCGCTCCCGTCGGTCGCCGGATTTTCAACGTATGGGGGATATTCCGGACCTGCCACGAAACCGGTGGGTCTGCGGATCGTCTCCCAGATCGCATCCTCCGTCGACCTCCCGGTCATCGGGATCGGCGGCGTCGCAGGCTTTGAAGATGCGGTCGAATATATTCTCGCGGGGGCCTCTGCAGTCCAGGTCTGCACCGCGGTGATGTGGCACGGTGCGGGTATCGTCAGGGAGATGGAGTCGGGGCTCCGTGAATACCTGGCGCGGAAGGACATTGCATCCCCAGGTTCCCTTCGCGGCCTCGCACTCGGGAGACTGAAAGCCCACCAGGAGCTCGACCGCACCAGGAGGGTGCAGCCGTCGCTCGTCTCCCCTTCTGCCTGCACGTCGTGCGGCCGCTGCGTTGTCGCATGCCGGGACGGCGGGTACCATGCCCTCTCCCTTCAAAAAGGAGGGCTCGTTATCGATGAGTCACGCTGCGACGGCTGTTCCCTCTGTGCCCACGTCTGCCCCGAGGGTGCTATCACCATGGAACAAAGAACTGGCTGATGCGACACACGCAGGAGACTTTTTCTTTTGAACGAGAAGTCTGCCGCCTCTATAATACAGTGATGAAGTTACTGCTGACGCCTCCG
>LKUF01000349.1 GCA_001412335.1 Methanolinea sp. SDB | reverse complement strand
TGCGTCGTGTGCCTGAATATCCGGGAAGGGCATTCCTTTGCCGTGGCCGATGCCTACCGTCACTGGCACGATTTAAGCGATGGCGAAGTGCTCGAATGTCTTGAAGCTGCACGAGAGAGGGGGCAAATCTAGCCTGTCAACATCTCGCCAACCTTCCGGGAAAGAATGTCTGCATCCGGTTCCCGGGTCTCTTTTTTTATCTCCATAAGGACGACATCCTCCCTTCCCTTTATCTTTTCCAAAATATCGGGGCCTGATCTGGCAATCGTGGCGAGTAAAGGTATCGGGGAATCCAGGACACGGTTGAGCAGGGTACAAAACTTTCCTGACAGGCATTCCATCTTTCCGATCTCGTCAATGACAATGATCCCTGTCCCGGGTTCCAACAATGATAATTCATCCAGAAATGCTTCGAAAGACTCCAGGTCGACACCATATTTCCCTACCCGGTACCGGCTCCTGATATCAACGTGTGAGAGCACCGCTCTTCGTCCTTCAAGGCTTACGAGCTCAAAACCAGTACGATTTCCCCCTTTTCGTATCTCTCTCGTAATAAATCCCCTGGGATTGTGTTCGCCGAGTGTTTCAAGGATCTTTTCAACAATCGTGGTCTTGCCGCTCCCGGGCTTTCCAGTTACAAGGAGGTTCTTCTTTTTCATGCATGGACACCCGACAAAAAACAGGTGGGATTAAGCAGTTTTACCTTTTACCCCGGGCACCTGTCATGAGCAGCGAGAAGATACAGATTCCAAGGAGGATATGGTGTGGCATAATCCCGGCCGACGCGGCAAGTGTCGTCTGAGAAGTCCCGATATCTCCCGGCGGTGCTATGGTTGCGGGCGTCTGCATTCCTGCAGAGGGTTCCCCTCCAATAGCGGTGGATGATTCCTCTTCACTGGCACCGATCCCTGCCATCACCTCCTGGACAAGTCTCTTCTGGTATTCGGCAGAATCGAATCGCGGATTCACTGTCAGCGCCCTGTCGTACATGGCGATTGAATCCTCGAGCCTGCCCAGGCGGAAAAATGCCTCGCCGATCATGAAATATGCTTCATACTCCGCTGGATCAAGTTTTGCAACCTGCTGGAACGCTTCTGCTGCGGCTTCGTAATATCCAAGCCGCATGAGCAGTTCACCCTTCCCGGTCCAGATACGCTTGTTGAAGGGATCCAGTGAGAGCGATGTATTGAAGGCTGTCAGGGACTCGTTGTACAGCCCGCCTTCATAATAATCCCGTGCCTTCGCGTACCACACCTGGGCGTCCTCTGCGGATCCGTCCGCAACCGTCGACCCGGAACTCCCGAAGTCTCCCGAATAGTCGGATGAGTCAGACGATTCCGTGGATCCACCCGTATCCGGATCATCGCCGCCGCTGAGATCGGAGTACCACGAGCTGTCCGTGACGTCCCAGCTGTCGGATGTATCGTCGTCTCCGAATCCGGCACCCGTATCCTGGTTTCCTGACCCGGAAGCGCCCTCGTCGGTGCCGTCGTCCCATCCAGAATTACATCCGCAGTCGTCCGCCGTGGCGGGGAGCCCCAAAACTGCAAGAAGGAGTATTATTGCATATATCCTGGTACATGCCAACCTCATGGTAAGGCACTCGTATATGGGAGATGGAATTTTAACCTTGCTGTTTGAAAGGGTTATTCTCCTGCACCGGTGTATGACTGGATCCGACAGTTTGAGAGATCCGGAAGGTGCCTGAAAACAAAAAACCACAAGATTCTCATCGATGAACATGCATACACAATGGTGCAGCCATAATCGCATTGACCACCAATGATCGCTGTGCGGTCGTGTGTATAAGAATTAGAATACCACGGGCATTCTGCTTGAAAAAAAGGACAGGTACGGGTGGAATTTTACACGCTTTTTCGTAAGAGTATGGCAATGAACCGGGTATCGGTGCTGCTCGCCATACTTTTTGGCCTTGCCTCCGCCGGCGTCTATTTCCTGGACTTTCACATCCCGATGGGAGGCGGACTCCTCCTGGAGCCGAGCGAGATCTTTGTTACGCTGGGTTCGGCGCTTTGCGGGCCCACAGGCGGGCTCATCATCGGGTTTTTGCAGGGGATAGTCTATGCCCCGGAGAGAAACATACCCGCCCATATGTTTGCGGCCTTCCTATGGGGTCTCTGGTACGCGTTTTTCTGGAACTGGAGCCTGAAGATGCCGTACCCCAAGATCTCGCGGGTCATTATCTGGACCCTCACTGTTCCGCTCTATTATTACGTTCTGCTCCTGCCACTCCACGTCTTCATCTATGCATCATATACCCTTGATGCCCCGTTTCTCTCCACCTATCTTGTTGTGGCATCCGAGGTAGTTCCTGAAATGGTAGGGACCATCATTGCAACCGATATCATCCTGATCATTCTCCTCGAACGATATTCAGCGCCAGTGAACCTGCATGACTGAGATATTCCTGCCGGTTACCGTATAACCATCTGGACCGCCTTTCTGTATTTTGCGGCGATTGCAAAGACGATGGGTTTTCCAACCCAGACTTTTTCCCCTGTTACCGAACGCAGCCTGCTGATCTCGCCCAGTTCCTGCAGGGCGCGTGCAGCAGTCTCATCCGCGAGAAAACAGCTGTCGGCTACGGTCGAATCGAAATAGAAGAGGATGGGAAGCCTCAGACGGTCTTTGATATCCTTCGGGAGTATCTCTCCCATCCTGACAAGAACGTCCCGATCGAATCTATACTCCTCACCACCCTTTGTCCTGGAAGACGGTGACTCTTCAGAGAGCAGTGCCGAGAGTGTCTTTCTCTCGGCCACGACTGCCTTGTTGATCTTCCGGATCTCGAGGCCCATCCATCTTTTCATGACAGATTCGTCGGATATATACGGCCGTTTATCCACGGGTTCACATCTCCTGCAGGAACTGGTACAGACGCCTCCTGAAGACGTATGTATCCATGTGATCTGATTGTGATAGAACTGCCAATTAACCTGTGTATCTGGTCTTCCGTGTGGCAGTGGGGTTTTTCAGTGATACAGACGGGATCGCCGGCAAAATGTTATTACCGGATATGAGCATACGGGAAAAGTATAATGGACCTCATATCGCTCATGGGTTTTGCCGCCCTGGTAATCGTGGGTATCGCACTTGTTGTATTTGTAGTAAAGGTCGTATGGGCGCTTCTCCCTGCCGCCATCGTTGCTGTCATCGTTTTCATCCTCACAGCAAGCATGTGGTGGGCGGGTGTTGCGTTTCTCGCGGTCATTGTCCTTTCGCTGTTTGCCAAACTGCTACGGTAGATTGTACCGCAATGGCCGGAGAGTTACGGGATAATCTGTTCAGAAGAGAGATGGGCTCGCTGAGATTCGAACTCAGGACCTCCGCC
>LKUF01000348.1 GCA_001412335.1 Methanolinea sp. SDB | reverse complement strand
GCCATCGCACGGGCACTCGTCAATAATCCGGGCATCCTCCTTGCCGATGAGCCCTGCGCCAATCTCGATTCCGAGAATTCCCGGAATATCATGGATATATTCGCCGACATCAACCGCGAGACCGGCCAGACAATCATGATGGTATCCCACGAGGCATGGCACCGCCCCTACTTCCACCGGATCATCCGGTTGCGGGACGGAAGGATCGTGGATGCCGGCGATGTGTTCGATGACGGGAAACGGTGAACTGCGATCGGCCCACAAAAAAAGCAGATTGACTTGATTGCCACATCACTCCCGGAGCCAGCCCGAAAGGCTTCCCATCCGCTTGAATGCCTCGATAATCGGGAGACCGATATCCGATCGCTGTGCATTGCGGAAGAAACGCCAGCGGTCCCGCAGCCGTGGTCCCGTGCTGCCCCCATCGATCAACAGGTAATCTATCGTCTCCCGCTCTCTTTTCATCCATCCGAACTTCGACAGCACCTTCGACGTGTACCTCTTCTCATCAGGCCATGTATCAGCGAGAATCTGGGCGCATTCAAGGGAATAGACGATCCCTTCGCCGGTGAAAGGCGATACGGTTCCAATCGATTCACCGACACCTATGACCGGCTGGTCTGACCCGCCCCCCCGCTGCCGGTAGGTGTAAAAAGGAATCGAATAATACGGGGATGCCACCCTGACAACTCCTGTGCAGCTGCACAAAGGTGAAAATTCGAACCTACCAGTCATCTCGGAGAAGAACCTCTCCAGAATATCTTCTTTTCGTTCAATCCCGATCCCGCCCACTCCGATATGGAACTGATCCTTTGCCAGGGGGAACACCCATACGTACCCAAGACCCGGTATCTCTTCTCCATAGACTCCCGCCTCCAGTCGATCGCCGTTTCGTGGCTCTACATTCACGCGGTATTGAAGAGTCGGAAGTGTGAGGTCAGATCTGCAGGGGGGCAGAAGCGCCCGTGCAATGCCGGTGGCATCCACAAGCACGTCGTAATTGTCCATATCCTGCGGCAACCGGTGGTGATCCAAAACGTTCAGGCCCTGCGTGAGATCCTGAAGTAACCGGGGCTTATTAATCGTGCATAAGGGAGTTTTGGCCACGATTCCATCAAAATTCACGTATACCATCGTGTTCATGAGATAGTCGTCTAAGTCAAGACCCACCAGTGAGAGATATCTCTTTACACTCATGGGTGCTCCCCATCCGCACGATCTGCACCTGCAGGCAGTCCCGTGGTCAATGCCGTCATAGAGATCCGGACTGATCCCCTTCTGTTCAAGGAGCCGGGCAAGAAAGCCCCCTGCTATACCTGCCCCGGCAATCGCTACTTTCATAAAATACCTCCGTATATCATGATCACCGCTGCTATTGCCACCGCATGCATCGTGGATGCTCCGACCTGCTGCAGTACCAGCCTGTTTGCCCGGGCCTCGAAATCCGGGAAGACCGAATAGAGTGCCCGGGTGCAGAGTTGATCGATCTCTGCTCCAAGGATTGTATTTACGACCGCGAATACGGCCGAGATCAGCACAAGCAGGTATGCAAGAAGTACGTCACCAAGGATTGCAATAAGGGGATAGACCATCATAACTATGACGAGCATCGTTCCGGTCCCGTAAATCGTGGAATGCGGGACTTTTGGGTATTTCACAGAGGATGTGAATTTCCTGCCTTTCCGATCAGAATTCACATCACGCCGCATCATCGAGACCCCGAAACAGGTGACGGTCATGCCCTGCACAAGGGAAAGGATGAACGCGAGCAGTGAAAAAAGATCCGCAGCAGCATACACGATGGTGACGGTCACACCGACCACAAGCCAGGGGAAGATATACCATTCCGCAAAGGGCCGGTAACCCAGTGCAATCCGGGGGTGGTTGTACCCATAATCGAAGATAAAACCGATCAGGAAGAGGAACGGCATGTACATCCTGTAGACCGTGAGGTACGCGGCAAGAAGAACAACGACAAGTGTGACAACCGCAGAAATTCTCCGGTAATCGGCAACCGTCGCCCAGCCAGATACGAGAGGCCGTCCGCGCCCGGTTTCGGCACTCTTTTCAAGCCGATCGACTTCCATGTCGGTGATATCGTTCCAGATGTGTGCATCGATATGGACCAGTGAAGCAGCGATGAATGCAATCACGAAGAGGCCCCATTCCGCACCATGGATGCCAACCTCCCAGAGCGTGACAGTAAATCCGATTAGTATCGCTGCCCCCGTGAACGGGAGGAAACCTTCCGGGCGGAAGATATACCAGAGGATACGCAGGTTCAGGGGGAAACCCTCCTGAGAGTCTTCCCCATCATGATACTGCACGGAGAACCAGGCCATCCCTCAACCTGTTGCATGGCCACGGTCAACCCGAATCCGGTTTTTGCCCTGGAAGATAATTTCTGCGAAAGGAATACCCGGTCTTGCCCCACACTCTGTCGTTGCCCTGAAGTCTTATATAAAAACCCAGGATTCATTTTTATTCCTGGGGTATTCTGCAGGAAAACGGCTGGTCGTTTTTATCCCGAAGGAGCATGCATTTTTTTGGGTAACTATGCCGCACAAGCCTGCACTCTCCGCATCGGGTTCACTCAAACACAAAAGTCGAATGTGTGATAATCGTAATTGGTTTGGCTTTTCCCGGAAACTCCCCTTTCCCTTCGCGATGACTTCCGGTTTCTTCTTTGCTATCGATATGTGCATGCAGGCATATCCTGTATCGCCATCCGTATCGTCTTCTGGCTCGCACCAAATCTTTTGCCGGATTTGGTTGCGGGAGCAGGGCATACAACCGAAACGAAAAAGCATGAACGCGTTCCAGGAAATACTATTCATGCAGCCAGGGGCATACGACTCAGGGATGCCGGTATCGCTGCAATTATCATGGTGAGTCATGTCATCGTCGAATGATAGAAAGAGAGGGAACACGGATCTCGAAGATCTTGAAAGACTCGCAGAAGAGATTGCCGGGTGCACGCACTGTGATCTCCACCTCTCACGGACACACGTCGTCTCCGGGGAGGGCCCTGCTCCCGCAGCAGTCATGTTCATAGGGGAAGCTCCGGGGAAGAAGGAAGATGAGCTTGGGAGGCCGTTTGTCGGCAGGGCGGGATCGATACTGACAGCACTTCTCGCCGGTGCAGGGATACAAAGGGATCAGGTCTTCATCACGAGCGTGGTGAAATGTCGGCCGCCTGGCAACCGTGATCCGAAAAGAGAGGAGATCTCCGCCTGCAAACCCTTTCTTTTCCGCCAGATCGGCCTGGTCCGCCCACGAGTCATCGTGCCCATGGGAAGATTTGCCACATCGGTCATGATGGATTTTTTTGAGATCCCGTTCACCAGTTTCAGCTCGGTCAGGAGGAGGGAATTTCCTGTATCATTCCAGGGATCTACTCTCTGCATCGTTCCCGTGTACCATCCGGCAGTGATCACCCACAATCCCACCAGGCGGGGAGACCTGGAGGACGATTTCTCCTATCTAAAAGAGGTTCTCCAGAGGACAGGGTGTAATGATGAATAAGGAAAAAAGTCAGAATACGGACCGGGAATAATACTCATGCAGGCAGAATCCAGAGAGGCATGGACGGTCTCCGGATTTGGATCAGGAAAAAACATATTCGCATTTGTAATCCTGGCTTTTCTCTTCTCCTGGACACTCTGGATCATGGCGATCCTGCAGGGATCATCCACCGCATTTCCCCTGACGAATTTTTTTTACGTGGCAGGGGTCTTTGGGCCATCTGTTGCTGGCGCAATCATGGTGTTTCTCACTTACAGCCCATCGAAGAGAGAGACATTCCTGTGCCGGATATACGTGATACCGGAAGAGGGGCTGCGATATGTGGCAATTTCGGTAATCATGGTTCCCATACTTGTCTCTCTTGCCCGTATCATGAGCGGAATCCTGGGATTGGGAAACCCAGTGGCATTGCTGTGGGATATTGCGGGAGCCTCACCAACAAACCTCGTGCGAATCCTTTTCTTCACGCTCCTTCTTGGCCCCGTCTCCGAGGAACCGGGGTGGAGAGGATTCCTTACGGATTCCCTTGCCGGAAGATTCGCATTTTCGAAAACCGCCGGATTGACAGGGCTTGTCTGGGGCATATGGCATTTGCCGCTCTTTTTCATACCCGGGTCAGGCCAGCACGCCATGGGCCTGTTCACCCTCGGGTTCTTCGTCTTTTTTGCAACCCCTGTCGTGTTCTCGTTTCTCCTCCTCATTCTCTATCTTCGGACAGGGGGAAGCATTGCCGCAGCTATCCTAGTTCATTTCTCCATCAACCTCTCACTTGTTGCCTTTCCGCTGAATAGCGCAGGCTACGGAATTTTCACCCTGTTTCTTGCAG
>LKUF01000347.1 GCA_001412335.1 Methanolinea sp. SDB | reverse complement strand
CCCACAACCCGATCAGGTTCCCTTCACTGTCGATGACGGTGACTAAATTCCCAACGGTATCAAGAGACATTTTCGGGCTCAGGACTTTTCCTCCCAACTTTTCCACCTTTTGTAGTGCTGTGTCGATATCATCAACCACTGCGTACATCAGTATACGGGACGATGGTTCCTTCCGCTGATACAATCCACCCATATTGAGTGTATCTTTTCCGGACATCCCTGTGCTGATATTCCAGTATTCCACCGGAATATCAGGCACCTGGCTGGGGATGAACTCCCAACCGAGAATTTCTGTATAGAATTTTTTTGCCCGCTTTAGATCATCTGCCGGAACTTCAAAATACGCTATGTTTGACATAGATCCTGACATAGATAACAGAAGTCAAATAGGTTACTATCAATTTTTGAACAAAATTCAGATTCGTTGCAGGTTCTCTCTCCACTATCCTGCGCTATTCGTCATCTACGAAAAGATTGGGAACTACGACATAGTGGACGATTACTTCGGGTCTGGCGCGGCATGGACAGGGAAGGACATAATTCCGCGAACCCGGTGATTTACACCCGAAAAACCCATGGATTCGTCCTCGCATCGTGGTCTTCGAATTTGTCCAGAAGTGGGTAAAGTGTTCTTCTTCACAGCAATTTTGTCTCTTCAGTCGGTTTCGGCACCGTGGGAACCAGGACCCGGAACATTGATCCACTCTCATTGATCCATCGTGGGGAAATTCGCGTGGTACGGCGTGCTGGTCCTCCTCGTCCTGCTCCCCCCGGTAAAAGGCATCACTCTCGGCCCGAAGCTCCCGGCATTCATATCGCCCACGGTGCTGGACGTGTTCGTCAAGAGTTCGACCTCAAGTCCAACACTAGGGTGCAGGCCGATCGTGTCCGCATGTTCGGGGCCTGAAATCCCTATGATTTTTTATCGCAAGAAGATGAAGAGTTCGAGAAGATGATTTGACATGGAATTCAAACCAGAATCTCCGGAAACGACCGATAAACCGGATAAAAAACGTGACGACCTCGAGGGGAAGGTGCTGGTCCTCAGGGACCTCGTGAATTATCAGGACGGAACGATTGCAAGCCGGATGGTTGTGAACCGGAAGGCAGGAAGCATCACACTCTTCTCGTTTGACGAGGACGAAGGGCTGTCCGAGCATACCGCCCCGTATGATGCTGTCGTCACCATTCTTGACGGTGAATGCGAGGTCTGGGTCGCGGGAGAGACCTTCCAGTTGAAAGAAGGTGAGACGATCATCTTTCCAGCCAACGCCCCGCATGCACTCTCCGCGATCACCAGGTTCAAGATGATGCTGATCATGATCAGGGATTGATCCAATGGCAGGCGATGAGAAAGACGGGTACTATTGCTCGATCTGTGGAGGGATTCCTCCGGACAGGATCAAGACAAAACAGGTCCTGATAGACGGCAAGGAGACAGGCATCGATCATCTCGATTTCATCTTCGAGAATGTGAAAAAGTTGCAGCTCACCGATCGTTCTGCAATCTCCGGAGAGATCATGAAACGGGTCAGGGAATTCAACTACGTGCCGACGAAGAAGGAGGCCGCGTATGCAGAAGCACTCCTCAAGGAATACCGCCAGTGGGAGAAGGAACATGCTTGACCACTGTCCCGGAGCGGCAAACATCCGGACACCGACCCTGAAGATAAAAAAAGTGTCCCCGGTGCGGCGAGGAGATCGAGGTCTTCTCAAACGATGTTTCCGTGAAATGCAGCAGGTGCGGTTTCACCGTCTATAATGATATCCTCTCCTGTGTCCAGTGGTGTACATATGCACGGGAGTGTAAGAACCCATGATTCCTCGTTCCGTATCGAGGGTCTCGCACGGGAACTTGAACAGAGCCCCGCCGACTTCCGGATGGAGCGGTTCGGAGAAGATCACATATAGGGACATGTATTTCATGCATCATGCTGGAGCGCCAAAAAGGCCGCGTATGTGCCAGGTATTCCTCACAGGAGATTCCGCTCCCCGTTCGGGCAGGGATACGTGCACGAACAAAGAGATTATCGGATGCCAGGAAAAGCTACACGTATGAAAGTTGGAATAATCCGCTGCATGATGACCGAGGATATGTGCCCGGCGACCACGGATTTTCTCGTGACAAAAGAGGGAAAGGGTGCATTCAAGGAGACTGGCCCGGTCGACATCGTCGGCTTCGTGACATGTGGTGGATGCCCGGGGAAGAGGGCGATACCGCGGGCGAAGATGATGGTCGAGCGGGGAGCAGAGGCGATCGTCTTCGCGTCATGCATCACCAGGGGAAATCCAATCGGGTATCCATGTCCCCATTATGTCGACATGCGGGACTGTATTATCAAGGCCGTCGGCCCTGACATAAAGATAATCGAGTGGACACATTAACACCGGGTACTGCATTCTTTTCCGGGCAATCCACGCATCCCCGGGGGGCCCTGCACGAAACGAGATCCTCACGGTGAGTTTCCGGAACCAGGTACAAAAGGTAAAGGAGCGTCTTCATACTGGTTTCCGGACGATTCCCTGTCTTTCCGTACCACAAGGAAAAGCCGCACCCGACATACACCTCTTCTGGTTATCGCCACTTCAAAAAAGGGCCATTATCGGGAGGGATTGGTGGCCAATCAGGGATACTGGTCACCCTCGCTCCATGCATCCTTAAGGGAAAGATAAGACCAAACATTCATACATATCCCCACAAAGTGGATACACGAGGCATTGCATGGAACGGATCTATTCACGACCACGTCTTGTTGTCAGCAGGTGTATCGAGTTCGATCCCTGCCGGTACGACGGCTCAAAGATACCCTCACCTACGGTGGACCACCTGAAATCGTTTGCTGATTTTGTACCGGTGTGCCCGGAGGTCGAGATTGATCTCGGGATACCGCGGGCGACGGTCAGGATCGTCCGGACCGGGGGTGTCGATCACCTTGTCCAGCCTGCGACAGGCAGGGATGTCACCGATGAGATGAACAATTTTTCCACGCGATTCCTGGATAATCTCGTCCCTGTCGATGGATTTATCCTGAAAGGTGGTTCGCCCACGTCCGGGACCCGGAATGTCAGGGTCTATCCCTCTGCTGAAAAGTCCGCGGCGATCGAGAAGACCGCAGGTTTTTTTGCACGTGAAGTGCTGAAGATGTTCTCCCACCTGCCAATCGAAGACGAACTCCGCCTGAATAACTCACGCATTCGTGACCATTTCTTCACCGGCATCTTCACCCATGCAGCATTCCGCACGCTGGAACAGGCCATGGATCGCGAGGCCCTTGCCCTGTTCCATGCGGCAAACAAGCTCCTCCTTTTGGCATGTCATCAGCAGAACATGCGCAGGATGGGACAGCTTGTCGCGATACGGGGCAAGATGGAACC
>LKUF01000346.1 GCA_001412335.1 Methanolinea sp. SDB | reverse complement strand
ATCACCATCGCCTGGGCGGTATGGGCACTCGGGCTCTACACGCTTGCCGGATGGCTGAGCGGACACCTGTATCCGGGCGGGCCGCTTCCCGTCGCACCATGCCCTGCCACGATACTCGCCATCGCTCTCCTCTCGACATCGATGGCGACGATCAAGACAAGCAGGGCATATTTCTCACTGCTCTTTGCCATGCTCCTGTGGTGGGCATTCTTTGCCGGGATCTTCGCCCCGCTGCTGTACGGGTTCTGGCTTGACCTGACCCTGCTGGCCGCAGGGATATATGGTCTCCTGGTGATAATCCTGCACTGGAAGAGACCCGGATCCACTCCCGTGAAGGTGTGAGCAGTATTCAGGAGAATGTCAATTTTTTCGGTTGCTGACCAGGGGCCCGGGACCCTTTACCGACACGCCCGCATAATGTCTGAAAGATACGCAACCGGATGGAAATCTACACGCTGGTTCTTTCATCCGGTTCTCCCGCATGGCCTGGATAGAGCGTAATCTCTCATGAAATGACCACGCCATTTCCATTTTTCATGCTTATGCCTCGGCAGGGAATCGTCTGATTTCTTACAAAAAAGAGCAGGTTTTCGAACTCCGGAGCCCAATCTCACATCGCAACGACCGCTCCACCGGGGGCCAGTCTCTTGTACACAAGGGTTCGTCCCCCTGCAGACACGTATGCCGTCACATCGGCAGGGTTGTACCCTTCTTTCGTGATGGTGACGACATGTGTTCCCGGGATCACCCCGTCGATCAGCCCGGGCGTAGATCCCGCGAATGTACCGTCAAGGAGGATAGAAGCACCCGATGGCACCGAACGGACATCGATGACCCCGAACAGGGGGACGAGGCGTGCGGAGACCGAGCTTGACCGCCCCACCCGGACCGTGACCCCGGAATCCCGGGGTTCGTACCCGTCCTTCTCTACCAGGATGGCATGAACACCGGGTTCGATCCCTGACTCGATCACGGGGGTAATCCCAAGAAATTGCCCGTCAAGGTATACCGTAGCCCCCTCGGGACGGGAAGTGACGATAACCGATCCTGTGGTCGTCGGGGTGATGAGGGGCGGACGTATGTGCACGACGAACCTGTTCACCGGTTGCGGGCCGTCGAAGATGAAATCGACATCGGGGCACACACTCGCGCGTGTCTGGCCGGAGATGAACTTTACGTACATGTTCGAGAAATCCCCTGGATCATAATACGTGTGTTCATCACCTGGGAAGAGATCCCCTGTCCACCGCTCAAGGCCGTCCCGGCTGATAGTGACCTCTGCATACTCTCCCGTACAGACGGCAGGCGTGCAGCTGTCACAGTCCGGGTGGATAGTGACAAAGATATTGTACCCCCAGGCAAGCGGAGCGGGCAGATAGTTCAGGTCACCGAAGAGATCGGTTGCATGGTATCCATGCACGGGGTCCTCGGAGAGAAGGCCGATCCCATTCCACCTGTAGTCAGGCAGTCCGGTCACTTCGACCGTGTCACCGACCCCGATTGTCGCATACACCTCTGGCACAGGGACGGCAGAGACCATCTCCTCCCGCTCGATCTCCATCCAGCCGCAGGTGACCGATCCATCATCAAATTCGCACCCCCACTTGTGGGTCGCCTCGATAGTGATATTTTCAGCTGCCGGGTCCAGATCTGTCACTGTTCCGCGGTAGGAAAAAGACGGGATCATGGCCGAGGCGGGAGCGACAGAGACTATGATGAGGAAGAGCGCAAGGCAAAGGATTCGAAGGGATTTTTGTATCATATACACACCTCCTGCGATTGGCAGGTTACAGAGAAGAATACGGCGAGGAGATGATATCAATTTCGTTTTTTGGAAAACCTCTCAACAGGACTGCCGGATGGGTTTACTTACCCGGGTACATCTGTCATTGCCTTTTTTAAGAAATTGAAATTTTTT
>LKUF01000345.1 GCA_001412335.1 Methanolinea sp. SDB | reverse complement strand
CTGCTAAAAGACGGGTATTCACCGGCCCAGCAATCATTCTCAGTCAGGTCGGGTGAGACGACAACCATCTCCATCAATCTTGTTCCCCTTTCGCGTCCCACGACATGGACAACGGCAACAACCCCCCCGACCACGATCACGATACGGCCGACAACCCCTGTCCCATCGGCAGGATCGATCTATGCAACGACTTCGCCATCCGGCGCAGCAATCTATGTGAACGGTCTCTTCGAGGGTTACAGCCCGGTCCTGGTTGAGAATCTTGCTCCCAGGACATACACGGTACTGGCGAGACTGGAGGGTTATAGCGATTATGCTCGTTCTGTTACCGTGTATCAAAACAGTCGTTCGGATTTCTCTGCGCAACTCCAGCCGTCCCCGATCCATAAGGATTACGGCTACATCAGTGTCAGTTCGTCGCCATCCGGTGCACAGCTCTACGTAGATGGGACATACCGGGGGATTACTCCTGCAACGGTGACCGAATATCCGGGAAACCATCCTGTTGTCGTAAAACTTGCCGGTTATTACGATTACAGCCAGACAGTTTATGTGACTGCAGGTGCGACACAGCGTGTATCAGCCACTCTGTCGCCGGTTACCCAGAGCGGGTCTGTCCGGGTCTCTTCGTGGCCGGCAGATGCAAATGTCTACCTTGATGGATCCTTCAGGGGACAGACCGACTCGTCCGGCAACCTTGTCATCTCCAATCTTCCCGCGGGGGCATACTCTGTAAAGGTTTCAAAACCGGGGTACCAGGATGCTGTCTATTCTGTCCAGGTCAGGCAGGGACAGCAGAGCCAGGTGCAGGCTTCCCTCTCTCCCGTTTCACCCACGGGTACTCCAACTCCAACACCTGCGCAGCAAGGCTCCCTGAGCGTGACCTCGAATCCGTCCGGAGCCCAGGTATTTATCGACAACCTCTTTCGCGGATATACGCCGAGCATATATACTGACCTCGCCACGGGCATGCACACGCTCACGCTGAAACTCTCGGGATACCAGGATTATTCGACAACGTTCCAGATCAGCCAGGGCAGCACGGCAACGGTCCAGGCATCGCTGTCACCGGCACCGACACCTACCAAATCCGCGCCAGGGCCCCTGGTCGGCCTTCTGGCAATACTGATTTCCGGCTACATTCTCGCCGGGAGGAAGGATCCATGAACCGGAAACTTGGAATCGCAACAAAGATCACTGTAATCTATCTCATTCTCATCCTTCTTACGGCAGGGGCGGCAACAATAGCCGTCAACAATGCTGCGAAGGATATCTTTCGTGAGGGTACACGGGATAACCTGAAGAATACTGCAGGTATAATGGCCACGCAGGTGAATGCCACGGAGGTCCTCCTCTTACAGCCTGGTGACGAGGGAACGCCCGAATACATGGCCCTCGCACGCCAGCTGGATTACATGCGTTCCAGCAACGATTATATCGTGAATGCATACATCATGAGAGTGGACGCCGATGGAAAGATAGAGTTCATCGTAGACGATTTTTGGCTCGAGGATCCCATGCAGTCGGCGATGATCGGTGAGATATATGAAACCCCGGACAGGGACGAGATCTTCATGGCACTCTCCGTTCCTACCGCATCCAGGGATGTGTATACTGACAGGTGGGGGACATATGTATCAGGTTACGCCCCGATCAGGGATGAAAACGGAAATACCGTGGCAGTGCTCGGAGTCGATCAGGTGGCATCGCGTATGGTCGACAGCCAGACCCGGTTTGATGCAACACTTGCCGCCGCATTTCTCGCCGTGCTCCTGATTGGAGCTGGTGCAGTATTCCTCTTTACGCGATCCATTGCCCGGGATCTGGCACAGCTGACAGATGCCATAGAAAGCATCAGCGCCGGTGAAAGGATGGTTGATATCGATACATCCCGAAACGACGAGATAGGGGACCTTTCGAAAGCAATCGCCGGACTTGAAGAGAAGATGAAATAATACCAGATATACACTTTTTTCC
>LKUF01000344.1 GCA_001412335.1 Methanolinea sp. SDB | reverse complement strand
GACAAGGTGATCGTCATCGACCAGAGCCCGATCGGCCGGACACCCCGGAGTAACCCTGCAACCTACACGAAGGTCTTCGACGAGATCCGCCGGGTCTTTGCCGAGACGAAAGAGGCGAAGGTCAGGGGATACAAGCCCGGCCGGTTCTCCTTCAACTTAAAAGGCGGCAGGTGCGAGGCCTGCCAGGGCGACGGCGTGATAAAGATCGAGATGAACTTCCTTCCCGACGTCTACATCGAGTGCGAGGAGTGCAAGGGCCGCCGGTACAACCACGAGACCCTGGACGTAAAATACAAGGGCAAATCGATCGCAGACGTCCTCGAGATGACCGTCGAGGAGGCAGTCGATCTCTTCGCAAACATCCCCTCCATCAAAAACAAGCTTGCGACCCTCTCTGCCGTCGGCCTCGACTATGTCAAGCTCGGCCAGAGCTCGACCACGCTCTCCGGGGGCGAGGCGCAGCGGATCAAGCTCACCCGGGAGCTTGCGAAGAAGGGGACGGGAAAGACCATCTACCTCCTCGACGAGCCGACAACCGGCCTCCATTTCCATGACGTCAAGAAGCTGATCGCCGTCCTCGACGAGCTCGTGGAGAAGGGAAACACCGTCGTCGTCATCGAGCACAACCTCGACATCATCAAGTCGGCGGACCACATCATCGACCTCGGGCCCGAGGGGGGTGAACAGGGCGGCTATGTCGTCGCCACGGGATCGCCCGAGGACGTGGCAGGGAACGCGAAGAGTTATACCGGTGCTTTCCTCAAAAAGATGTTGGCAAAGCAATGATCGATATCGCGGGACTCCCCGAAGAGCCGGGATGCTACCTGTTCCGGGACGGTGGGGGAACGATTCTCTACGTGGGAAAGGCAAAGAACCTGAAGAAGCGGGTGGGAAGCTACTTCCAGAAGCGGGAGTGCGACGCAAAGACGAAAAAGATGCTTGCAAAGAGCGCGAGCCTGGACTTCATGGTCACCTCCAACGAAGTCGAGGCCCTCATCCTGGAAAACAGCCTGATCAAGACCCACCAGCCGCGGTACAACATCGATTTGAAGGACGCCAAGCAGTATGCCTATATCCAGCTGACCGACGACGAGTTCCCGCGGATCTGCATCGCACGCCGCACCGAGGAGAAGGGGACCTACTTCGGGCCGTTTGTCTCTGCCGCGGAACGCGACTACGTGCTCTCGCTCGTAAAAAAGACCTTCAGGCTGCGTTCGTGCCGGAGGCTCCCCAAGAAACCCTGTCTCCGCTACCATATCAGGACGTGCAGCGCCCCCTGCATCGGGGCTATAACGGCCGAAGAGTATGCCGAGGACGTGAGACGTGCCGGGCTCGTGATGCGGGGAAAGACCCGGGACCTCGTGGAGTCGCTGAAAGAGGAGATGGAAGACTACTCGTCCCGCCTCGAGTTTGAGAAGGCGATGACTGCCAGGAACCAGATACACGCGCTCGAGAACCTCTCGAAGCGCCAGGACATGGCACGGAAGGGAGCCGGAGACGAGGATATCATCAACTACCGTATCCACGGGGATTCCGCCTACCTGATGGTGTTCAACATCGTCAGGGGAACTCTCGCCGACAAGCGCGAGTTCGTATTCGAGCCCGGAGAGGAGTTTTTCGAGGAGTTTCTCATCCAGTACTACTCCGAGGCGCGGGTACCGAAGGAGCTCATCCTCCCCGAAGAGGTGAGCGAGTCGCTCCGGGAGTATCTCTCGGTAAAGCGGGGCAATGCGGTGACTGTGACGGTCCCGGTGAAGGGTGCGAAGAGGCGGCTTCTCGACCTTGTCAAAAAGAACATCGAGATAGCCTTCTTCGGCGACCGGATCAAGACCGCAGAGCTCGGTGAACTCCTTGCGATGGATACCGTCCCCGAGGTGATAGAATGCTTCGATATATCGCATATCTCGGGGACGAGCGTGGTCGGCTCGATGGTCCAGTTCCGTGGCGGCCGGCCGGACAAGAAGAACTACCGGCGTTTCCGCATAAAGACGGTCGAGGGAGTTGACGACACGGCGGCGATTGCAGAGGTGGTCAGGAGACGGTACAGCCGCCTGAAGACAGAGAACGCAGAGATGCCCGACCTGGTGGTGATCGACGGCGGGAGAGGCCAGCTGAACGCCGGAAAAAAGGAACTCCGGCGGCTCGGCCTCGACATCCCGGTCATCGCGCTGGCAAAGAGAAACGAGGAGATATACACGCCGGGAAGCGCGTATCCCATCACCCCTGACCGGAGGGAGAAGAGCTCGCTCTTCCTCCAGGAGATCCGGGACGAGGCCCACCGGTTCGCAATCTCGTACCACCGCCTGCTCCGCGGCAAGAAGATGATGCAATGACAGATTTTCGCCTGAAGTCGCCGTTTGAGCCGAAAGGCTCCCAGCCGGAAGCGATCGAGAGCCTGGTCGCGGGATTCGAATCGGGCTCTCCCTGCCAGACGCTCCTCGGGGTCACCGGGTCGGGAAAGACGTTTACGATGGCGAACGTCATCGGGCAGGTGCAGAGACCGACACTCGTCATCGCCCACAACAAGACGCTTGCAGCCCAGCTCTGGAACGAGTTCAAGGAGTTCTTCCCCGAGAACCGGGTGGAGTACTTCGTCTCCTACTATGACTACTACCAGCCCGAGTCCTACATCCCCCAGAAAGACCAGTATATCGAGAAAGACGCCCAGATCAACCCGAAGATCGAACAGCTGCGGCTCTCGGCGACTGCGTCGCTCCTCTCGAGGAACGATGTCATCGTCGTGGCGTCGGTATCGTGCATCTACGGACTCGGTCGGCCCGAGCATTACCGGAACATGGGGTTTGAGATCAAG
>LKUF01000343.1 GCA_001412335.1 Methanolinea sp. SDB | reverse complement strand
CGGTTTCCAGAACAGTACAACGAGGAACTCGAACTGTACAGGAAAGCAGGGAAGATCTGGATCTCGTATGGTGTCCCGTTTATCGTGCCACTCACCGCCGGGTTGTTGTCTGCGCTCGTAGTCGGTGACCTGCTGTACATCCTGATGTTGATTATTACCGGAGGATAATATGCTGAAACTAAACTTTTCGAATGACCTGATACCGGTCGTCGTCCAGGACATCCGGACACGTGAAGTCCTGATGGTGGCCTATGCAAACAGAAACGCCGTTGAACTGACAAGATCAACCGGCTATGCGCATTACTACAGCCGCAGCCGGAAGAAGATGTGGAAAAAGGGAGAAGAGAGTGGACATTTCCAGAAAGTTGAAAGAATTCTCGTGGACTGCGACGAAGACTGCCTGATCTATGAGGTGGAACAGACGGGTGCTGCCTGTCACATGGGATATAGATCCTGTTTTTTCCGGACAATTGACGGAGAGGTCATATCAGAGCAAATCTTCGACCCATTAAAGGTATATGCAAAAAAATAACCCCGACGTGGTGCACACCCGGGTGATACTCTTTTATTGGTTTCCTCTCCATTACTCATCGAATACAAGAATAATGGATATTATTCGGTCCGGGAGCAGATCCTGCTCGAATACCAGTACTCCTCCCCGATAAAAAGAATTGCGGCAATGAATATAATAATCATCGCGTTGATACTCTTCTGCATCAGATATCGTCTGCATCAGGTTCAATCCTGCCTCGTAGGGATCAGCCTGGTCTGAACCGGTATCTGCAGTAACCGTGTCGCACATGCATACAGTAAATAGGCACAAATTGTAGCGATATATTGAGAAAGAAAGGATATAAATGAAAATAGGTGAGTGATTTTGAAAGTAGTACCCGATACCAGCGTCGTCATCGATGGACGCATCACCTCAATGATAAAAGCCGGCGAATATCAGGATGCATCAATAATTATACCGGAAGCCGTCATCGCAGAACTCGAGGCACAGGCAAACCAGGGAAGGGAAATAGGTTTCAGTGGATTAACAGAACTTCAGTCGCTTTGTAAGATGGCCGAAGAGGGAATAATCGAAGTAAAATTTGTCGGAACCCGGCCTTCCCTGGAACAGGTCAAACTTGCAAACAGCGGAGAGATTGATGCATTGATACGCAATGCCGCAATAGAGCATGAAGCACGATTCATCACCAGCGATGTTGTCCAGGCCGAAGTTGCCCGGGCAAAAGGGCTGGATGTTATCTATCTCAAGCCACAACAGGAAGATTTCACCCCCCTTGCAATTGACCAGTTTTTTGACGAGCATACCATTGCGGTATACTTGAAGGAGAGAGTTTCACCCGTTGCAAAGAAAGGGACGATCAAGGAGATGAAACTGGTGAGGATCCGGGAACAGCCGACGACCGAGTACGAGCTCCGGAACATGGCACAGGAGATACTCGAGCGTGCAAAGCGCGATCCGGACGGTTTCATCGAACTCGAAAAACGGGGTGTGACCGTCATCCAGATCGGATCGATGCGAATCGCAATCACCAGGCGTCCGTTCTCCGATGGCATGGAGATCACCGCTGTCAGGCCCATTATCGACATCACCCTTGACGATTTTAACAAGGCTGATGTGATAAAGAACCGGATTCTCGGGGATAAAAGGGGTCTTCTTATTGCAGGGCCACCCGGCGCGGGCAAGACCACACTCGCACAGAGTGTGGCGACATATCTCGCTGATAACGGACTCGTGGTAAAGACAATGGAAGCCCCAAGAGAACTCCAGGTCCCTGATTATATCACGCAGTATACCACGCTTGACGGAAGCATGGAGAATACAGCAGATGTACTTCTCCTTGTCAGGCCTGATTTCGTGATCTTCGACGGACTCCGCAAGAGCGAGGATTTCCGTGTCTTTGCTGATATGAGACTGGCAGGAATCGGCATGATCGGCGTTGTACATGCGATCGGTGCCCATGACGCGCTTCAGCGCCTCTCCGACAGGGTTGACTTCGGAGTCCTCCCGCAGATTGTCAACACCATAATATTCGTGGACAAGGGTGAGATCACCAGTGTTTACGATGTAGGGTTCACGATTAAGGTGCCGGAGGGCATGTCGAGCGAGATAAACCTCCGCCCTGTCGTCACCATATCAAAGTATGAAACAGGGGATCTTGTCTTTGAGATCTTCAAGTACGATTCAGATACGATCGTCATGCCGGTGATACAGCAGGGAATTATCTCCACTCCACTGAAACCGCCATCGGTCCAAAAAGAGGAGGAGGAGCCTTCCTCGTGGAAGATCATGGAGAAAGAGATACAGAGGGAGATTGGAAGGTACACCGAAGGCTATGTTGATGTTCATATGCTCTCAGAGAACAAGGCAGTTGTCTATATCGATGACAAGGATGTTCCCGCCGCGATCGGCAAAGGCGGTAAAAATATCGCGGGAATCGTCAACAAGGTCGGGATTGGAATTGATATCAGGCCACGATCCGAGTTCGAGAACCAGCCTGTCCAGGCCCATGCCGAGGAGGAACTGCAGCTTGGCGGCGGTGTGAAGATCAGGATGGACAAGAAACAACTGGCAATCATCTGTCCTGAACAGAGCGGAAAGATTGTCGATGTCTTTGCCGCCAAGGAATACCTGTTTACGGCAACAGTCAATGATTCCGGTGAGATCCACCTTGCCAAGAATTCCACTATCGCGCAGGAAATGATCAAACGCTATAATGATGGGGATACAATCAGGCTCCGGCCTGTGTGATTTTTTTATCGGTTTACAAGGTGATATATTCGTGAGCGGATCGGAAGATGGGAAGACGGAATTTGAACTCGCCGAATGGGAGCATGCATTCGAATCCAATCCGTCCTCCCGTGATAAGTTCTACATTACCGTGGCATATCCGTACCCAAGCGGTGCGATGCATGTAGGCCATGGTCGGACGTATATTGTTCCCGATGTGATTGCCCGCTTCTGGCGAATGCGGGGGAAGGAGGTTCTCTACCCCATGGCGTTCCACGTGACCGGTGCTCCGGTCATTGGAATATCAAAGAGAATTGCCAGGGGTGATCCCCAGGCAATCCAGCTCTATCGTGATCTCTACAAGGTTCCGGAAGCTGTACTCAAGGAGTTCGTGGACCCTCTAGCCATCGTCCGCCACTTCTCCTCCGAATATCAGAGGGTGATGAGAGCATCCGGCCTTTCAATCGACTGGAGACGCCGCTTCACAACCGTGGACCCCCAGTACAGCAGATTCATCGAATGGCAGTGGAAACATCTCAGGGATGCCGGGCATGTCAGTAAAGGCGCTCATCCTGTCAGATATTGCCTGCAATGTGACAACCCAGTCGGGGACCATGACCTTCTCGAAGGGGACAAGGCCGAGATAATCAGGTTTACCCTCGTGATGTTTTCATGGAAGGACTCGTTTATTCCGACAGCAACCCTCAGACCTGAAACCATTTATGGTGTAACAAACCTCTGGGTGAACCCCGACGTGACCTATGTCCGGACCCTCGTGGACGGGAAGTCATGGATCGTGAGCAGGGAAGCGGCAGAAAAGCTTGCACTCCAGGACCACACTGTTGAGGTTGCAGAAGAGATCCAGGGATCCTCGTTGATTGACGAAACGGTGTCGCACCCGCTCTGTGGCGAGATCCCGATCCTGCCGGCATCCTTTGTCGATCCTGGCATGGCCAGCGGGATGGTGATGAGTGTTCCCGCCCATGCACCCTTCGATTATATCGCGCTCCGCGACCTCCAGTCAAAGGGCCTCTATACTGGAATTTCACCAATTCCCCTGATTAGTGTGAAAGGGTATCGTGAGATCCCAGCGGCAGAAGCTGTCGAGAAAGCTGGCATATCAGACCAGAACGATCCCCGGATGGAGACTCTCACGCAGGAGGTCTACAGTGCAGAGTTTTCGCATGGACGGCTCTTCGATCGCTTTGGAGGGGAAAGTGTCCGCGAGGCAAGAGAGAGCGTGGCCGAGCTGATGGTGGAGAAGTACCAGTCAGTCTACATGTTCGAATTTGACTCGCGACCGGTTGTATGCCGGTGCGGCAGCAAGGTTTTTGTGAAGATCCTCCATGACCAGTGGTTCCTCCAGTACAGCGACCCTGCATGGAAAGCTGATGTTGCCGCACACCTGTCGAAGATGGATCTTGTCCCGCCGGAGGTAAGGGCGGAATTCGAGAGAACCATCGACTGGCTCAAGGACTGGGCATGTACGCGAAGAATCGGGCTTGGAACCCGCCTGCCAGGGGACCCGGACTGGCTTATCGAGCCGCTCAGCGATTCAACCATTTATATGGCATATTACACGATCTCCCATCTCATCCGTGAGATCCCGGCAGAGAAACTTGATTTCCCTGTCTTCGAGTATATCTTTCTTGGCAAGGATTCCCCCTCTCTCCCCGAAAGGGAGAAACTGGAGGCCATGAGGAAGGAATTTTTGTACTGGTATCCCTACGATTTCCGGTTCTCGGCAAAAGACCTTATATCGAACCATCTCACCTTCCAGCTCTTTCACCATACTGCAATATTCCCGGGAGAATTGCTGCCCCGGGGCATGGTGGTCTTTGGTATGGGTCTTTTAAACGGGGCAAAAATGTCTTCGAGCAAGGGAAATGTGTTTCTTCTCGAGGATGCCATCCAGACCTTCGGCGCTGATACGGTGAGGATGTTTCTGGTCGGGAGTGCCGAGCCCTGGCAGGACTTCGACTGGAGGGATGAACTCGTCGCCTCAACACGAAAGCAGATAGAGCGGTTCGCGCACACCATACGGGAATCCTGGGGGACTTTTGGTGAGACCCTCGAGATGGACCGCTGGCTGGTATCAAAGATGCAGGGGCATATTGAACGGACCACTGCCGCTCTCGAGAACTTCCAGACCAGGCAGGCATTGCAGGAATCGTATTTTGCTATCGAATCGGACCTCAAATGGTACCGTCGCCGTACCGTCGGCCAGCCAGGTGGAAGCAGCGGTTTACAAAGCCTCTGTTCTACCTGGACATGCCTGCTTGCTCCCATCATACCGTTCACGTGTGAGAGACTGTGGAGCGATCTTGGTGGTGAGGGACTGGTATCCTTTGCCCCCTGGCCAGAACCTGATCCCGGGCTCGTTGACACCGG
>LKUF01000342.1 GCA_001412335.1 Methanolinea sp. SDB | reverse complement strand
AATTGGGTCCTGATAAAACACACGAGATCCTTTTTTTATCAATCCCGGAGATTGGTATATCCCCGGATCATCAGCAGTGTCTTATTGGAATGTCCTGTTTTTAGAGGAGACCGAATCTGCTTTCCCACTCCAGATACGTCTTATCCGGTCTACCTGATGTTCTGGATTCTCCGGGAGACGAAGTCAATCAGTTCGTCGGATTCGCCGTCCGCGGACCGGATGAATCCTTCGTATGCCGACTTTGCTTCCTGGAACCGCGATAGTTTCTCGCATGCCAGGGCCTTGTTTAAGTATGCCCTGGAATAGACCGGATCTATGGAGAGAGCCAGGTCAAACTCTCTTAACGCATCCTCGTGGCGGTCCTGGTAATAGAAGATACTGCCGAGGTTGTAATGGGCCTCGGAAAAATGCGGCCTGATCCTGAGTGCGCTCATGAAATCGGATATCGCGTTATCGGTGAGCCTCTTTACCCGGTATGCGATTCCCCTGTTGTAATAAGCCGATACATGCTCCGGGTTCAGCTTGATGACCCGCGAGAAATCGGCGATAGCGTTGTCGTACATCTCCTTGCCGGTATATGCATTTCCGCGGTTGTTGTAGGCCTTTTCGCTCCCGGGGTCAATACGTATCGTCTGCGAGTAATCGCCAATCGCTTCATCCAAAAGGCCCATCTTGTGATAGGCCACTCCGCGGTTGTAGTATGCCTCAGAAAAATCCGGTTTTAAGTTTATTGCCTGGCAAAAGTCCATGATGGCATCTTCCAGCCTGTCCTGCTTTCCATACTCGATGCCTCTGTTGTAGTATGCGGTGGCATTCTCCGGATTGATCCCAATAGCCCTTGAAAAATCCGAAATCGCCTCGTCATAGAGCCCCTTGCAGGCATAGGCATTACCACGGTTGTTGTATGCCTTCTCGTTGCCGGGATTTATCAGTATTGCATCCGAGTAGTCCCGTATCGCTTCTTCCAGAAAGCCCATCCTGTGATAGGCGACGCCCCTGTTGAAGAAAGCTTCATGGAACTCTGGATCCAACTCGATTGCCCTGTCAAAGTCCATGATGGCCTCATTGATAAAACCCCTGTCACCATACACGAGTCCCCGGTTGTAATATGCATCGCAGTTTTTCGGATTTATCGCAATTGCCTTCGAAAAATCACGTATGGCACCATCATATTCACCAATACCGGCGAGGGCGTTGCCCCTGTTGTAATATGCCCTCTCGTTCGCGTGGTTATACTCGATTGCCCGGCTGTAATCGACAAGCGCTTCCCTCGGCCTGCCCATCTTCTCGAACTCGATACCCCTGAGCGTGTACACCCGGTCATCAGGTGATATCTCAATTATGGATGAGAAATCGAAGACAGCATCTTCACTCCTGCCGACACGGCTGTACTCGATCCCGCGCCGGTAAAGGGCTTCGATTGAGCGGGAATTGATTCTCAGGGCGGCAGAAAAGTCGTTGATTGCTTCAGGGCTCCTGCCAGACCAGGAGTGATCGGCCCCCCTCCTGATATATGCCGGTTCTAACCTGGGATTTATGGTAAGAGCCCTGGTAAAGTCTGATATTGCCTCGTCCCGCAAGCCGGAGTTGCTGTACTGGCATCCCCGGTGCAGGTATGCCAGGGCGCACCCGGGATCAATCTCGATCGCTTTTGAAAAGTCAGAGACTGCCTTATCATCACTTTTGATCTCCTCGTGCGCGAGCCCCCTGTATATGTATGCTTCGAGGAATCCCGGGTTGAGAGCGATTGCAGAGGTGAGATCCCTGATCGCGTCTTCCGCTCTCTTCATTCTCGATAGCTCCACACCTCTCCTGAAATGTGCCTCGGAGTTTTCAGGGTCCTGTTCGATTGCCCGGGAAAAATCATCGACAGCTTCCGCATGCTTCTGTAATTTGCTATGCTCCAGGCCCCTGTGAAAGAATATCCCTTCAATTGCCGGGTTTAACTCGATCGCGCTGGAAAAATCGCGGAGAGCCATATCTGAAAGACCTATACCGGAGAACTCCCGTGCCCGGTGATAATAGGCCTCGGCGAACCCGGCTTTCATCTCGATTGACCGTGAGAATTCCGAGATGGCCCTGTCCGGTATGCCGAGTTTATGGTACTCCAGTCCCCGCCTGAAGAATGCTTCGGCATTTTTCGGGTTGATCGCTAAAGCATTCGAATAATCGGAGATTGCGTCCTCAGACCTCCCTATGGTGGCATATTCGCATCCACGGTGGAAGTATGCCTCTGCATTATCCTGATCGATCTCGATCGCCTGGGAAAAATCAGCAATAGCCCATGCCGAATATCCGCGGCTGGAATATTCAAGGGCTCTCCTGATGTACAGATCCGGATCGTCGGGATATCCGGCAATATCGTCCGACAACTCCATGATAAGGGCAGGCAAAGAGAGGTCCGAGAGATCTTCTCCACCCATGGACACCTGGTTTTGACTTTTGGGCCGCATCGTTCCGATATCATCTTTTGGCCCGTCCATTTCAGAGAGCGACAGACTCTCGAATGGTGGTCCCATCATCTCTTCAACGGGTTCGGGGAAGGCGTTCGCTCTTTTTGTCCCCTCCTCGTCGATCAATGATATCTCGATTGCCCTTGAGAAGAGAGTTACCGCTTCCTCGTATCTCCGGAGCCGGTTGTAGAGTACCCCGAGGTTGTTCAGGGCCTCAACGAAGCCTCCATCGCACTCTATGGCCTTCCGATAATGGTTCACCGCATTCTCGAAGAGCCCGATCTTGCTGTATTCCACCCCGAGATTGTTATGCGCCTCGGCATGGCCGGGTGCGAGTTCGAGGCAGACCATGTAATCTGATATTGCCTGTTCCTGATCTTTCATCTTCCCGTGCAGGACACCCCGGGTATAATAGAGAGCCGGGTCATCCGGCCTTAATGCAATCGCCCTCGAGTAATCGGCGAGCGCATCATCATAATGCCCGAGTCGGGAGAACTCCATGCCGCGATTGAGATACGCCTCTACGAATGCCACATCGAGATCAATCGCCCTCGAATAATCATGTATTGCCTCTGAATGGCAGTTTTTTCTTGAATAAACCACACCCCTGTTGTTATAGGCCGGTGCATATTCCGGGTTTAACTCGATTGCCCTGGTCAGGTCACCCGATGCCAGTTCGTATTCCCCGATCCGGGCATACTCCCTCCCCCGTGTGTAGTATGCATCAGAAAAACCAGCATCAATCTCAATTGCACACGTGAGATCCGGTATTGACCGTGAGCTCTCCCCGAGAAATGACCAGGCAACACCCCTGTTATAGTATGCCTCGGAAAAAGTCCTTTTAAGACTGATAGCCGCTGAATAATCCTCTATGGCTTCCTCATATCTCCCCATCGCAGCAAAAGCCACGCCACGATTGTTGTATACTTCGACAGCGTCAGATGCCACTTCCAGTGAGCGGGAATAATCCCTGATAGCACGATCGAGATGGCCCTTCCGGTGATAGGCCAATCCCCGGTTGTAATAGATCTCTCCGTCCAGAAAGCCGCCTCCTGAATGTGATGGTCGTACCCGCTTTTTGAGCCTGAACTATCTATTTGTTGTTCTTTTCCGGGTTTCCAATATAGTTTTCTGTCCAAAAGCCGTTTGACCCCGTTGAACTGATAGTTTTAGCAGGAGAACTATCGGTTCACGGATATGGGCAACCGTGGATATTGTGTGAAAAACCATCATGATCCATCCCCGGCACAGATCACAAAAACGGGGTATTTGGGCCCATATTCCATCACCCGAATCGCACGAGTGCAGATCTGTCAGGGGGGAATGCGATTTTTTTGGGAAAATATTGGATTCATTCATGATCAGGTCTTTGTAAGGATCCCTGCTTTCTTGATGAGGTAGTAACAGCCACCGAGGGAAATGACGACCACTCCGAGCCCGATAAGGGTGTTAGCGTCAAATGCTGCCGCGGTTTCGGCGAAAGGATCAAGCAGGATGATCTTTCGGGCGACGGCAATTATCGCCAGCAGGACGATTATCTCAAAATGGATCTCCTTGCTGACCAGGTATGCTTTTATCGTGTCCATCAGTTCCAGCCCGATGAGGATGAGCAGGAAGAAACCGAATGCAGTGAGTATCTCGTGGTTGTCAAGCCTGTAGGAAACATCGATGATCAATGACTCGATCAGGATGACTCCGAGCTCTATCACTCCAAGAAGGACAACTGCGCCAAGCATCACGAGAAGGACAATGTATATGCCCCTTTCAAAGCGGTCAATATACCCGAGCATGTATACCTGATCCTTATGTTCGCCACCGTATTATATTTGTATTCCCGGGCTCCCTGGTGAAAGAATGCATGAAAGATATTATATCATCACCTGTTCTTTTACCATAAGAAAAGGTGATACTGGTATGATATACAGATCCTCGATCTCTTTTCCTGCATTAGCGGTCCTTGTTCTCCTCCTCGCGGTTCCGGGTGTGTCTGCACAGGCATATGCAAATGCAGGCGATGAGGGATATTTCCAGATAGATTCAGAACCCCGTGGAGCAGAGGTGCTCTTCGACGGCGTATTCGTGGGTGAGACACCGGTGTCAGTTCCCGTCTCTTCCGCCGGAACGCCGCAGCACACAATAGCGGTCTCAAAGGCGGGATACCTCCCGTGGGTGCAGAAATACAACACAAATCCACCTCCGAAAGAGACGATTCATGTACTTGCCGGGCTTGAACCAAGTACATCATTCGGCACGCTAGTCGTCACGTCAACTCCCCGGGAAGCACTTGTCACCGTGGATGGGGGCAGGGGCCAGGAAGCGCCATGGACATATACGGATCTCCCTGCAGGAAGTCACCTTGTACAGGCGTTTTTATCAGGATATGAACCATATGCAGAGCTAGTAGACATCCCACCCGGGGGCACTGCACGGGTTGAAGCGGTGCTTGTCCCCCTGACGACTATCGGATCACTCCAGGTGATCTCATCTCCCGGAGGGGCAGATGTCTATGTTGACGGGATCTTCAAGGGAGCATCTGCGGTAACCATCGGAAACCTTGCGGCGCGTGAGCACTTCGTCCTCCTCAAGCACGCGGGATACGAGGATTGGACCGATACGGTCGAAGTCCTGCCAAACCAGGTGAGAATCCTGAACGTTCCCTTAAAACTCCGCCAAACGGAAAACACCGGGGATATCGAGGTGGAGTCGTATCCTCCCGGAGCGGCGGTTTTTCTGAACGGGGCCTACCAGGGGCGGACACAGAACAATAACCCACTCGACATAACCGGTGTCGATGCCGGAGTATATACCCTGAGTATCCAGCTTGATCAGTATCGGGATTATAACTCCAGCGTCGCGGTGGATCCCGGGCAGACCACCAGCGTGAAGGCAGAACTCGATCCCAGCCCCTCGCCAGGCCAGAGTGGAACGATACAGGTCAGCTCACAGCCGGCAGGTGCCCTTATCTTTATCGATAATGCCTGCAATGGGATCACTCCTCTTACCATCCCTTCCATCGAGACAGGAACTCATTCCCTCCTCCTCCGGCTTGGAGGATATAACGACTATACATCGACTTTCACCGTCAGCGCAGGCCAGGCCATGCAGATCGAAGCACAACTGACCCCCCAGCCTACCTCTGCGGGCCTCTTCCCGTTCGTGCTGGTTATTGCACTATTTATCGCCGCAATCTTGCAACGACGTTCGGGGCCCTGATTTTGATCATCCCTGGCCCGGAGTGTCGCCAGGGATCCTTCAGGCTCAGTTCCGGAAGAGGTCCAGGCCTCCTCCATGGATCGCCTCCTCAAAGAGTACGGAGGGAGGGGGGGACGCGGGTGCCTGGCAGGGTCCCTGCCGGTATGCAATGATCGAGGAGATCTGGTCACTGACATCGGGATCCCGCTCTCCTGTAAGCAGGGACCTCCATCTCCATTCGGGCTCGTGCATGTGGAGTGACTGGTGGCAGTCGGGGCAGAGCCCCACAACCGGGTCTGCCAGAGACGTAACACCCGGGCACGATCGTCTGGGCCGGCATGGATCTCCAGGAGAAAGACCGGGAGAAGTTCCTGCCAGTTCTCGCACCTGCACCCGAAGGCTATCTTTCTCTCTTTTACCGGCGAAAACCCGGGAAGGCGTGGGGAATCAGGCATACAGAGTGCCAGGTCAACATCTGTCAATAATTCATCCCTGGAAATATGGTGCAGTCCGGTATCAGAGAACAGACTGGTGAGTGATGACTTGCCGGAGAACAAACAGCTGATTTCGTCATTGGAACAATCCCAGTACCTTACCCGAATGTTGATAAGGTTTTTTACCAATTACTAATTTACACACAAAACGGTTGATTCACATCCATCAACCCGGTAAGCCCCACCTTATCATGTTATGGAGACGAATGCCGTGCAAATACGAAAGAGGGCTAAGAAAACTTGCAGATCCGCACCGCACTTCCCATAATCATACTGGTGTTCCTCTTAGCTGTTGCAGGCGGTTTCATTGCAGGCATGCAATTTGTGATGTTTCCGGGTCTTTTAAAGATGGAAGAAGAGTATGCCCAAACCAATCTGGACCGTGGGCTGAATGCAATCGAAAATGATGCCGAAAATCTCCAGGTACTCGTGAAGGACTGGGCAACATGGGACGATACCTACCAGTATATCCAGGACCGGAATGAGAAGTACATTGAATCCAATCTTGTAGATGACACCTTCTCCAATGCCCGTCTTAATTTCATAGTATATTTCGATTCGGAAGGAGACGTCGTATTCCAGCGGGGTTTTGATTTCAAGGAAGAGAGCGAAGAGATTGAGGTTCCGCCCCTATTCGTGGAAACGCTTCGCACGCTGCACATCGCAGGAAATCCGGATGCTGTTCTTGAGACTCACAAAGGACTCATAACACTGCCCGAATCTCCCGTCATGATTGCAACAGCACCGATACTCAGGAGTGACGACTCCGGTCCGGCAAGAGGTACTCTCGTTATGGCACGGTACTTTGACAGGGAAGAAGTGGCAAGGATTGGGCGACAGGTCTCGACAGCGATCTCCCTCTATCCTGTCGATAGCACGGCAGTATACGAGGGGTTAGCCTCACCAGTAACTCTTCAGGATGGCGAAAGCCCAATCACCGCTGTGTCAGAGGATAAGTCATCCATATCGGCCATTACCGTGATCGGTGATATCCTCGGGAACCCGGCATATGCAGTCAGGGTTGACATGGACCGCGAAGCATACGGGATAGGCCTTGAATCAATGGTCTTCAGCCTCTTTGTCGTGGCATTTATCGGGGTCATCTCCTCGGTCCTGTTGATAATTTTTATCAATAAGAGGTTCATTTTCAGGCTTGAGTCCTTGAAATCACAGGTTGAGAGGATTGGAAAAGAGCAGGATTTTTCGGGAGAGGTTACGCTCGAGGGGGATGATGAACTCACCTCGCTTTCATCGAGCTTCAACAGGATGCTTCGAGCGCTCGAAGAGCATATCGTGGAACAGAGACATGCGGAGAACCGGGCAAGGACCGCAACGGAGAAGCTCCAACTCCTATCAGGCATCACGCGGCACGATCTCCTAAACCAGATGACGGTCATACAGGGCAACACGGATCTCCTGCTGAATACCGAGGATGATCCGGCGGTACTGGTGCATCTGGAAAAGATCCAGAAAGCCGCGGAAAACATCGACAGTCTCATCAGCTTCACCCGTGACTGCGAAAAGATGGGAATAAGCAGTCCTGAATGGCAGAACGTGGAAGCCCTGGTTAAGGCTGTTTTCGAAAAGATCCAGCCATCAGATATCATGGTTGAGGTCTCGGTGGGAGAACTCGAGATTCTTGCGGATCCGCTTCTCGAACGGGTCTTTTTCAACCTGGTCGACAATGCCCTGCGTCACGGGCAGGGCGCAACCAGGATCTCGGTTACGTCACATC
Source organism: Methanolinea sp. SDB (assembly GCA_001412335.1). Classification (GTDB taxonomy): domain Archaea; phylum Halobacteriota; class Methanomicrobia; order Methanomicrobiales; family Methanospirillaceae; genus SD8. The sequence continues at coordinate 813 of LKUF01000342.1, read as the reverse complement.
AACAGGATGACCACGTGATCCTGGTCTTCGAAGACGATGGGTGCGGTGTGGAGGCCGACATGAAAGCGAGGCTCTTTGAGAAGGGTTTTGGGAAAAACACTGGCCTTGGACTATTTCTCTCAAAGGAAGTACTCCGTATCACGGGAATTATGATCAGTGAGACCGGAAGACCGGGACAGGGGGCGAGGTTCGAGATTGATATCCCACCCGGATCATACCGGTTTTTCGAGAAGGAATGAAGATCCTCCATCCTGCAGGGTATTTTTGGGCAGTATTGCCCCGGCGACCAGCCTGTTCGCAGCCGTGATCCGGAGACTGCCCTGGATAAAATCCCCAAAAAACCTCTGCATTTATGCATCCTCTACCTGGCATGCTCCGGTCACCTGTGGTACACCTGCTGGCGGATGGAAAGATACAACTGGTACGCAAAAGAGAGATCTTGTCCAGGCTGGCAATCAGCGTGTGCATAGTCTGAAAATGAGGAATTCCAGTGTCTGCAACTGAAAAGAAGAACCGTCTCCTGAAGTACCTCGCCTCACATGCACCCCTTCTCATCTCGTATTCGGGTGGACTTGACAGCAGTCTTCTCTGCTATCTTGCATACCATGCGGGAGGTGAAAAACCCCTGTGTGTCCTTGTACGATCCCCCCTTGTACCCGGAGAGGCAGTCTCTGCAGCCATACGGCGGGCAGAAGAACTTGGATATGGATGTGAGGTGATCAGGCTTCCGTTACTTGATAATCCCCAATTTCGGAAAAACCCAAAAGACCGGTGCTACATATGCAAAAAGTCAACTGCACAGGCACTGGTGGA
>LKUF01000341.1 GCA_001412335.1 Methanolinea sp. SDB | reverse complement strand
CCGCCGGGGCGTCCTCACAGAACTCATACCCGATATGACTGTGAATCAGCCTCGCGATATTTTTTCAGGCGGCGGCGCGGGCACCGCACATGGAGGTGTGGGGACGGATAGCCCCACGAAATGTCTCCTGTTCATCAATCCTGCCCACACCAGGGAACAAAGAGCCATTGTTATGTAAATCAGGTTTCCGGGAATAACATTCTTTTATCCAGACGCGATATCTCTCAACCACGGAAGTGACATGCAGATGGCAGACACGTTCATTCTCATAAACTTGAAGACCTATCCGGAAGGAACCTGGCAGCGGGCCCACAATATCGGCGGTGCAGCACAGCAGGTGGCGGAAGAGAGCGGTGTTACGATCGGGATAGCCCCGGGTTTCATGGATATCCACCCCATGAGTGTCCATTACGACATCCCGGTCTATGCCCAGCACACCGACGGTGCCGATCCGGGAGCCCATACGGGCCACATCACGGCATATGCGCTGAAACATGCCGGGGCGACAGGCTCACTTGTCAACCATTCCGAACGCCGGCTCACGCTCGCAGAGATAGACTCTGCAGTCGCCTCGCTCCGGGACGCGGGATTGGTCTCGGTGGTATGCTCGAACAACGTTGCTACAAGTGCCGCCGCGGCCGCCCTGAACCCCGACTTTGTCGCCATCGAGCCGCCGGAGCTGATAGGAAGCGGCGTCTCGGTATCGAAGGCAAACCCCGAGATCATAACAAAGTCGGTCGAGGCGGTATCCGGCGTGAATCCGGGGGTAAAAGTCCTGACCGGTGCCGGGATCCAGTCCGGCGAATGCGTGAAGATCGCGCTCGACCTCGGGACGAGCGGGGTCCTCCTGGCATCGAGCGTCGTGAAGGCGAAGGCACCGATAGCGGTACTGCGTGACCTCGTGTCCCTTCTCTAGTGGTCGGCGATCAGCGAGATGAGGTCGTGCTTGGTGATGACCCCGTTCACCTTTCCCGAATCCATCACGAGCACCGCGTGATTGTTCTGGAGGATGCTGACCACGGTCTCGATATGTGTGTCGGGCGAGACCGTCGGAAAGCCCGGCTCCATGTAGTGCCTGACAAGTGAATGGGTCCGGTGCTGAGCGGGCTGGTTCAGGGCATCCACGATTGCCGTTTCAGAGATGCACCCGACCGGCACACCGTCCTCGATGACTGGGATCTGGGAGATGTTGTCGCTGTCCATGATCTCGATGGCACGGTTGATGGAATCTTCCGGGTGGACAGAGATGACCGGCTTGTTCATGACACAGGCGGCCGTCACCTTCGGCCGAACGGAGGCATTCAGGACGTTCACGATCTTTTTCAAGGTGCTGACGCGGGGGTCGACATTTCCTGCCTCGATGCGTGCAACCATCGACTGGCTGATACCCGCCCTCCCGGCCAGTTCGGCCTGGCGAATGCCGAGTGATTCCCTCTTTGCCCTGAGCTCTTCGGGAGTGGGGATGTGCATCTGGATTACTATGAAGCATATTATCTGATATAATTATGTCAAAAGAAGTATAGTCTGCACGATGTATGCGAGTGGGAGGAGTAAGCCCCCTTCTGTTCGGTGCGGCATTCAGCTATGCGCCATACCCGGGCGGTGACTGAGCGACCTCGTGCCCTGTTTTGGCTTGCACCCGCAGGGATTCACCGTTTCATCGCTTCCTGCCCCCATACTCAACGAGTTATCTCGTGCTCGCGCACTTCTCGCCCGGGATCCGGGCTCGGTCGTATCATCGCGAATGAGCAGGCCGTGTCGTTTCTGTGCCATTGCCGTGACTCTCGCCACCCATACTTGCATATGGCTGCGTGCTCAGCAGGTGGGGGGACTTTCCTCAGCAGCGTTTCCGCCGCCGTCAGCCGCACTCTCCCTCTCCCTATATAATAGGGGAGCTCACTATTTACCCTTGATGATGGAGACCCTCACCCGCGAAGAAGGAGAGATGGCCGTGTCGCTCGCACGTGCCACGCTTGAACGAACCATCGGTGGAAGGGAGGCAAAGGTTCCGGCGCTCACACCGGTATTTGCGAAGAAACGCGGTGTTTTCGTGACTCTCACGAAAGCAGGCCAGCTGCGGGGGTGCATCGGGTTTCCCTACCCGGTAATCCCGCTCGGGGAGGCGATCCGCGAGGCCGCTCTCTCGGCCGCGCAGCAGGACCCGAGGTTTCCTCCCGTACAGGCCGCTGAGCTTGGTTCGATTACCGTCGAGGTCACTGTCCTGACACCGCCGGAGCGGATAGATGTATCGCCGCTCGAGAGGCCGGCAGAGGTCGAGGTGGGACGGCACGGCCTGATTGTCAACGGCTATGGGAGATCCGGGCTCCTGCTTCCCCAGGTGGCGCCGGAGTACAACTGGGACGCTTCCGAATTCCTTGACCACACGTGCATGAAGGCCGGGCTCTCGGCCGGGTGCTGGAAAGACAGGCAGATCGATGTGTTCCGATTCGAAGGACAGATATTTCATGAATAGGGGATTAATAACGCTACGTCCTGAAATCGTGGAGAAAATAATCGCTGAATGAGTGGGACGGCTAAATAAATCGCACGGATCGATCAATGTTTGTCGCTATGCTGAATACTGTTGATTGTGACTGTGAAAAAATAGATATAATTATCGTATATTCTAATTTCTCTGCGTCAATTCCAGGTGCGGTATGAATGAATGAGCATAATATCCATTGATCTTAACTGAATAGGAATCACTTCCCGTTGAACTAAAAAGCACAAACTTTTGTGGGATTGGTTCGTCAAGCGGATTCCATGGGGCTTCAGGGTCCATTGAAAATCCCTGGGGTATATTGTGAAGTAATTGATCTTCAAACACTGCACTCTGCAATATCGGCGAACTTTGGGATCCTACATCGATATGTCCAATCCGTGACCTGGACTGGAGGTCACCCATTGATAGTGCCGCTGCACTGCCGATGAGCGCCAGGCACAGAATGAAAATACCTATGCCTTGCAGTATGGCTTTCATAGTGTGTGTTTGTATACAACTGCCCATATATATATATATCGGACCCGGCGGAATTTGCATATTGTCGGGAGGACCTGAAAGCTGTCGCTTTTCTCTTGGATCAATCAAAAATTGATGGATTTTTTCAATAAATGCTTTCTATGTCCTTAGATAAAAATGGTTATAAATCGAGATGTACAGCCTGAATCTCCCCTGTAACCGCATCGACGACCACCCCTCCTCCGGCGCCCCAACACTCATAATGCATGCTTCCGTCAGGGAGGGGCCATGATACCGGGCAATTTGGGCAGTTTTCCGGGTCGTTATACACTGCGTCTATCACAATGTACCAGCAGGGATTTTG
>LKUF01000340.1 GCA_001412335.1 Methanolinea sp. SDB | reverse complement strand
GGAGAGTATATACTTTATACTGAAGGCTCCAATCTAAAAGATGTATTTGAAGTTGAAGGAGTGGATACTACGCGTACCCGCACCAACAACATCAGCGAGATATCTCAGGTCCTTGGCATTGAAGCGGCCAGGAACGCCATCATCTACGAAGCGCTCTCGACACTATCCGAGCAGGGTATCCTCGTGGATGTCCGGCACATCATGCTCGTCGCAGATATGATGTGCATGGAGGGAGAGGTCAAGCAGATAGGAAGGCACGGCATTGCCGGGGAAAAGGAGAGTGTTCTTTCCCGTGCGGCATTTGAAGTGACTGTCAATCACCTGCTTGATGCTGCGGTGGCAAATGAAGTTGATGAATTGAATGGTGTTACTGAAAACGTCATTGTGGGCCAGCCTATTCAGCTCGGCACCGGAGATGTCAAACTTATCGCGAAACCATTGAACTAGGAGAATTGTAATGGATTTTAATACTTCGCTACGAAGGGCAATCAAGACAGGAGATGTCCTTCTTGGTCAGAACAAAACCGAACAATGTATAAAGGAAGGCAAGGCCCAGCTTGTGGTCGTTGCAAAAAACTGTCCGAAAAACTTCAGGGACTCGATTACCCCCGATGAGGACCTGTTTATCTACACATTTGACGGATCTAGCGTCCAGCTGGGCAAAGCATGCGGAAAACCGTTTATGGTGAGCGCACTGGCTGTCATGGATGCGGGTGAGTCAGATATCCTTTCCCTCAAGAGGGCATGAGCATGCCGGAAGTTATACTGACAGAAGACTGTATGGCCCTTATATCCCAGTTCGAGCGACTCACAGGAGCGGGCAGCAGGGACTGCGTGATAGATGACAGGAACAACCGGTTGATCTTTGTGGTAAACCCCGGAGAGATGGGTCTGGCCATAGGGCGGCAGGGATCCAGCATCAAGAAGGCCATGGATGTAATGGGGAAAAAGATCGAAGTGGTTGAATACTCGCCCGATCCTGAGCAGTTTATCAGGAATTGTTTCCTCCCGGCCAAGGTTATATCGGTTGATTTTGACGGGGAAGACGATTCCAGGGTCGCCCATATCGAAGTCAGTGACGAGGACCGCGGTATCGCGATAGGCAAGGAAGGAAAGAACATCTTTAAGGCAAAAAAGCTCGCGCAGAGGCAGCACGATGTCTCGGATGTTCTCCTGGTCACAGATGTGGAATGAATTAAAACTTTTTTTCTCTTGAAAACAGGGTAGACGGGCCTGGAGGGATTCGAACCCCCGACATCCGGGTTAGAAGCCCGGCGCTATATCCTGGCTAAGCCACAGGCCCAGATTGCTGCAGCAGTATATGTATGTAATTATCCATATTTAAGTATCGTAACAGGCGGGAAAAGTATGCACTTCAAAAAGATTTGTTGCCGACCCGTGTAGAGCCCGTGAAAAACCCTTGCATTTTTGCCTCCTCGCTGTTTTGTGTGGGGAGACTGA
>LKUF01000339.1 GCA_001412335.1 Methanolinea sp. SDB | reverse complement strand
TTTGTGTGGGGAGACTGAATCGAATTGTTATCTGCATACCAGTTGTAGTCACTCACAACCGCCGCCGGGGAATCCTCACTGAACTCGTATCCAATTGCTCAAAATCTGGAGCTGACCGCAGGTCACCCCGGGTCGAGGGCAAAAAGCCTCGCGATATTTTCGGGCGGCGGCGTGGCATCACATGTGGGGATATGCGGGTGAACAGTCCCATACGATGTATCGCGTTCATCAATCCTACCCACAACTGGTAGAAAAGAGCCAAAAATCGCAAAACTGGCGAAAATAAACCGAAAACAGCGAAAAAGCCGGCAGTGCACCTGCCTTGCAAATAGTGACCGGAAAAAAGAAGGGTTTTAGCCGAACAGGGCACCGAGCCCTGCCATGCCGCTCTCTTCCTCTTCCTTCTTGTCTTCCTCGGGCTCCTCAGCTGCGGCTTCTGCGGCTGCTGCAGGTGCGGCTGCTGCTACGGGTGCTGCCGCGGCAACCGGCGCTACGGCCGCCTTGCTGATGGCGTCCTCGATATCGATACCCTCAAGCGCTGCTACAAGCGCCTTTACACGGGATTCGTCGACTGCGATACCGGCAGCGGTCAGAACTGCCTTCACATCATCTTCCTTGATCGCCTTTCCTGCCTTGTGCAGGAGAAGGGCTGCATAGATATATTCCATCTCTTTTCACCTCAATCCAATCTTTCTTATTTCCCTTCCACCATGTTCTGGAGGGCTGCACTTTGTCTGTAGGCTTTACCAATAATCGCATCAATGACATCCTTTTCATAGATGTCTGCTTCCACTGCAAGTCCGCGTGCCTCTCTGACAGCCTTCGTAATGATCGTTTCAGCTGTATCACGGGTCAGTATTGCCCCGTTGATCGAGAGGTTGAACGCCTGCCGTGCCGCCAGGGTGATCTGGTCGTATATGACCTGCTCGTCGATCGCGAGCACTGACGGTTCGTAAATGCTGCCTTCGTAATACGCAGCCTGGAGGATTAACCCGATATCCATGGGCTTGATGTCCAGCTTTGCAAGAACATCTGCAAGTTTCGGGTTTATCACCTCGCCTTTCTTCACAACCGTCCGGGTCTCCCGGATCTTGACCTTGCCTGCCTCGATTGCGGCAGGGATGCCGGCCTGCTGAAGTTCCCCGACGATGGGGCCGGGTTTGAAACTGGTCGGTCCCTTCTCCACAACGATATCCTCGGGTGCGGTCTCACCGGGCTTTGCGGCCATCTTCGTCTTGGTCTTCTCCAGCGTCTTGAAGAGCTTGAAGGGGTTGTCTTCGGTAAAGATCAATGCGGAGTGTCCCGACAAGTGGGAGAGCAACCCTGAAATTTCGCCGCCCATTTCCTGGAAAGCGTGCGTGATCAGGGTGTTTCTCGTCATCTTGATCTTTGCCTTGCCCTTCAGGTTCCGCCGAATGAGCTGGAGCTGGGCTGCAGGGATGCCGTACATGTCCACAAGTCCGACAAGGGTGAACCTGCCTGCGTCCTCCTTGATCTCCTCGACTTCCTTTCTCTTCCATGACGGGAGATGATGGGTGTACAGCGCCATCTAGACCAACCTCTCTGCCGGACCCATCGTGGTCTTGACATAGACCGAATGGATATTCATTGCACCCTGTTCAAGAACGGATTCAACTCTCTTCATGACGGCGTCGATATTGTCCGCGATCTGGTCGGGGGACATCTCGGTGGAGCCCACCTTGACATGGAATGTCTTCTTGTCCTTTGTCCTGATCTTCACGGAGTTTCGCAGCCGCTCTACAATCGGCCTGATATCGGTCCCTCCCGGAATCGGGGTGGGCATACGTCCACGCGGACCAAGCCTCGGACCCAGCCATCTGCCGACAAGGGGCATGACGCTGGTGTCTGCAAGGAAGAATCGGTACTTGCTGGCTACGGCGCGAGCTTCGCGCGGTTCACCGCCAAGCCGTTCGATCTCTTCGGGGCCGATGATAAGGTCCACGCCGGCTTCCTTTGCCTGCGTTGTGATATCGCCCTTCCCGAGGACCGCGATGCCGACCTTTTTCCCTGTTCCGTGGGGGAGAAGAATCGTCTCGTCGATACGATTTTTGGGCTGCGCCATATCGATATTCTTGAGATTGACGGTAATATCTACGCTCTCAGAGAATTTGCGTTCTGGCGCTTTTTCAATTGCCGTCTGCACGGCCTGTAAAATTCTGGCCCTTTCTACCATCTGGTTCCTCCATAGTAATCGACCTTTCCTGATCTTCTATGGTAATCTTTCGTTCTATTCTGCGAGAAGCTTGTCATATTCGCCAGCATCGACCGCGGCAAAGACCTCTTTTGGTCGTTTCCCGTCGACGTTGACACCCATACTCACACAGGTACCGATGACTTCCTTGACCGCTCCTTTCAGGTCATAGGAGAGCATATCGTTCTGCTTCATACGGGCAATCCTGACAGCGGCCTCCATCGGCAAGTCTCCCACGATCTGCATATTGGGCTCCGGAGACCCCTTCTCGACATTAACCTCTTTCTTGATGAGTGCCGTCGTGGGCGGAATACCCACGGTGACAGTGAAGTTCTTCTTTTCGTCGACCTCGATCCTCACCGGCACCTGCATGCCGTTGAAGGTCGCAGTCTGCTTGTTGATCTCGTCAACAACCGCCTTCACGTTAATACCGAGAGGTCCCAGTGCGGGCCCGATAGGCGGACCTGCGGTCGCCTTGCCTCCTGGTACCAAAACCTCGACCACTTCTGCCATAGTATCACCATGCCGTCCCGTAAAACTGGGTACTCAGCGTGGGTTAAGTAAGGTATACGCGACCAGACTTAAATGTATACCAGCAGACCGGAAAAGAACAGGGTTATTCATTATCGTCGCCCTTATCGACGACCCTGACATTATCCCCCCGCACCGTGATGGGAATGGGGAGGACGCTCTCGTAGAGTTCCACGGTTATCTCTTCTTTGCCGGCATCTATACGTTTTACGACCGCTTTTTCGCCTTTGAAAGGCCCGGCGATCAGTTCCACGATGGTGCCCTCGGAGATGCCGCTCACCACGGGTTTGGGCACCAGGAAATGTCCGACCTCGTCGAGTGACGTCTCGCCCCTGACCACGGTGCGCGCATGCGCAACCTTCTCGACCAGTTGTTCGATCCTTGGCAGGCTCTCGGGCGTCTCGACGAGCACGTACCCTTTCAGCTCGTCAGGAACGATTATTGCGGTCACCTTTACATCTGTGGCCTCCGTTGCGATGGCCTTCATGATATTGTCGGCAACGGTCCGTTCCTGCTTTGATGTGGTCTTAATAGCAAAAATACGGCTGGAATCCCCTTCCATATCCATCATGGCAGTACAAGCATGCCCTCATATATCAGGAATCCGATAACGCCGACTATTATTACGCCCGCTGCAGCCACCAGCGCAATCTTGGTGAACTCTTCCTTCTTTGGCGTCCGGGCTAATTTCAGTATACGCCAGTATTTTCGGAAAAGCTCTTCATTTATATTGAATTTTACATCCGGTTTCGATATTTCCATCGTCAATCACTTCAGAAAGTCTATCTCAAACTGCCTCTGAACTTTCGGGGTTATTTTTTCATTCCTACCATATATTTGTGGCGACCGTACACCGGTCACAACCAGCATCGTCCTCATCCGCTCCTGCATGCCAGGGTCGATCTGCGCACCCCAGATGATGCGGGCCGACGGGTCGATCCGGTTGTAGACCTCCTGGATCACACCCTCGGCCTCCTCCATCGTCATGTCCGGGCCCCCGATGACGTTGACAAGGGCTGCCGAGGCGCCGGATATGTCCACGTCGAGGAGTGGGGAACGAATAGCCTTCTTCACAGAATCGGCGGCCTTGTCTTCGCTGTCACTCTCGCCCATCCCTATCATCGCCACCCCGCCGCGCTCCATCACCGTGCGGACATCGGCAAAGTCGAGATTGACGAGACCGGGCATGGTGATGAGCTCGGTGATCCCCTTCACCGCTCTCATGAGAACCTCGTCTGCGACCTTGAATGCGGCGTACAGGGGAAGTTTCGGGACAACTTCGAGCAGGCGATCGTTGGGGACTACGATGACCGTATCTGCAACGTCGCGTAGCCTTTCCAGGCCTGCTTCCGCGTTTTCCATCCGGATCGCACCTTCGGCTGTGAAGGGCAGGGTGACGATGGCGATGGTTAAGGCACCCTCCTCGCGTGCGGCCTTGGCGACAATCGGGGCGGCCCCTGTGCCGGTACCCCCTCCAAGGCCGACGGTGATGAAGACCATGTCGCACCCGGTGACCGATCTCTTGATGTCCTGCTCGTTCTCGAGTGCGGCTTCCTCGCCGATCTGGGGTATGGAGCCAGCACCAAGACCCCTGGTACGCTGGCGGCCGAGGAGGATACGGTGGTCTGCACGAGTGTGGATGAGGTGCTGGGCGTCGGTATTGAGTGCGATCAGGCGTGCACCGTGGATACCCTCCTCCATCATGCGGGTGATGGTATTCGACCCGCTCCCCCCGCAGCCGATTACCGCGATCTCCGTCTTCAGTTCCCTGAGGATCTGGTCTAAGTCCTCGTTATTTTGCGAGACATCAGGTGATTCGTCCCTCACCTTGGTCAAAGCCTCTTCCACAATTGATTTCATGTATAGCTCTCCAAACCCGGAATGTGGATGGTTCTTTCAGTGCTGGCCTGGACCATCTCCGGCGTGATTACCCTGCCATTAACCCTGATTGTGCGCCCCTTCATCAGTTCCCCATAGAGTGGTCCCTTCGGTACCCCGAGTTCTTGCGCTTTCCGGGGGTCAAATCTGATTTTGCGGATGGTGAGGTGATCGCCAGCAATTGAAATCTCCTGTTCTTTACGTATGAGTGTAACGCATAAGCTTATTAAAGCATTGAGTATTTCCCGGGGATTCTCCTCCGTGATGATGAATTGGGGCAGAATCGATCCGGAGGGTGATTGCAGATGGACCAGAGGGATAGCTGATATCCCTTCGAAAAAGGCCTTCTGATCGGCTTTCTGTGCCTCTTCGAGCAGCCCGGGGCTGAACCGGAGAATAACAGGGGTGCCTCTCTTCGGCCTGTGAAGTTTTGGCCGGCAGTCAGGGTCCACCTCGAAAGCCAGGTCCAGAACGGCAAGGAACTGTTCCCAGGTGAGGTCCCCAAAGTTTACCAGGTCGCTCTCGTTCAGCCTGACGAGTCCGCATGAGAGGAGTGCGTCCTCGATATTCCTGATCTCATCGCTTTGCAGTGCTTTTCTGTCGATGAATGCAGCCATGGCACCGCTCTTTTCGGCCATCTGCCGAATCATCCCGGGATCGATCGACGAAATCTCCCTCGAAGGTGCGATATGGCCGAATGCCCCCCTCGAGGTGAGCGAGATCTCGGTCTCTCTCCGGGCATAATGGGTCCCCCCGAGGCCGATCAGGGGTATGCAATCCCCGGGAGACGCCTCGAGCACGCTCATCGCGACAGCCGTTCCTGCCACGGGATCGCTCCATTCCTTCGCGGTGCTTCCCACCTCGACGAAGAGGGACGGCGTGGAGACCTCTGTCGGGCCATGATGCGTGGCCTCGTACGATACACGGTAGCCCGGAGGCGCGTGCCTGGAGAGGTTCCCGAGAATGGCATGCATCCAGGCCGGAGCCGCGACCGCGAGTGAGCCCGGGACCCCGCCGAAATCGGCGGTCGATATGTTTCCTGTCACGTGGACCGTGAGCTGCGGGACAGGGTTCATGCTCGCATGTCGCGAGAGGAAGATGATGAGATCGGTGTCGAGTCCCTCATCGATATTATCCTGGTAGATGAGGCGCTCTTCGGTCTCAAGGAATCTATATTCATGCAGTTCGAGAGGATAGGGCTGTTCGTGTGGCGTCTCCAGGAGTTCCTCCATCCGGCTGTGGATATTTGTCCCGCCCGGATCCTGGCGTGAATTGATCAGGTATATCCTCATGGTATCGCAGTCTCCCCCTTCCAGGGTACTGTATCCTGACGGATAGAATAAACTCTATCTTTTTGTACACCAATTATCGTTACTATGGATGAAGAGAAGATACGGGAAGCCTTCGAGAAGGAAGGAATAGGAAAGGAGATAAGGTGCCCGCAGGCATTCGAAATTTCAGATACCTATGGAATAACGAAACTGGATATCGCCAGGTACTGCAACAAATTCGGGGTAAAGATACGGGGTTGCCAGCTGGGCTGCTTCAAATGAGCCTCTTTTTACAGACCATTCCCGTCAGCGAAGCGCAACAGATCGCGAGGGAGCTGTCGGGCCCCATGCCCGAGGAACTCGTCCCCCTCGGGGAATCATATACCCGTGTCCTGGCCCGGGATATCCACGCAGACGTGGACATCCCCGGTTTTGACAGGTCTGTAATGGACGGGTACGCGGTGAGATCCTCTGATACCACCGGCGCGGGAGAGGCGATCCCGGCCATGCTCCGCCTTGTCGGGCGGGCCGTAATGGGCGGAGGATCGGATCTCTCCATCGATCGCGGCGAATGCGTCTACGTCCCCACTGGGGCGCCACTGCCGGAAGGTGCCGATGCCGTCGCCATGGTCGAATACTGCGATCTGCTCGGAGACCAGGTCCTCGTAAAGAAGCCCATGGCAAACGGCGAAAACATGGTACGGAGAGGGGAGGACTTCTCCAGTGGCGAGCTCGTCCTTTCGGAGGGGAGACGCCTCTCCATCCAGGACACGGGCGCCCTTGCCGCCGTTGGAATGAAGGATGTGCCGGTGCGGAAAAAGCCCCTTGTCGGAGTGATCTCAACAGGCAGCGAACTGGTACCGGTCGATACAGTGCCCACCGGGGGCCAGGTCAGGGACGTGAACAGCTACATGTGCCGCTCATTCCTCGACTCCATCGGATGTGACTCGCGCCTGTACGGCATAGTCAGGGATGATCGTGAATCTCTTGGCAATGCCCTCAAAACCGCGATGACCGAATGTGACGGGGTTCTCATATCAGGGGGAAGTTCGAAGGACGACCGTGACATGTGCGCCGACCTGATCAGGGAGAACGGAGAGGTCCTGGTGCACGGGATCGCACTCGCTCCCGGAAAACCCACCATCATCGGCAGATTAGGCCAGGTCCCTGTTCTCGGGCTTCCCGGCCATCCGGCGTCCGCCCTCGTGGTCATGACGGTCATAGGCAGGTCGCTCTTCCATGGTATGACCGGGGAACGGGAAAGCGAGCGCCTGGTCGAGAAAGCAATCCTTGCCAGGAACGTACCGTCCACCAAGGGACGGGAGGACTACATCAGAGTCTTTGTAAAAGACGGCTGTGCCCACCCTCTCTTCGGCAAGTCGGGACTCCTGAACACCCTTGTCAGGAGCAATGCCATCATCAGGGTTCCTGCGGGAAGCGAGGGCTTCGAGCAGGGGGACGAAGTGGAAGTGTTGCGGTGGTGAAGAGGTACCTCTCCCTTGTATCCCTGAAAGAGGCGCTCGATACCCTGTC
>LKUF01000338.1 GCA_001412335.1 Methanolinea sp. SDB | reverse complement strand
CCGGCGGCGGTTGTGAGTGACTGAACTGGTATGTCGATTTCGTCTCCCCCAAAAAACAGCGAGGAGGCAAAAAAATGGATGGATTTATCCCGTATTACGCCAGGAACTCTCTCATGGATACAGCCCCAGGCACAGATCACCCGGCAACCGACCCGAGAAAGATGGTCATCACCTTTCTCGTTCTCGTGTTCATCTTCTCGGGCGTCTTCTGGTACCTGACCATGAAGACTCCCCAGGTCGCGGAGAACGCGGGGGCATTCTTTGTGTATGCAATCGGGGCCATGTGGTGCCCGGCAACGGCAGCAGTCATCACCAGGCTCCTGTACCAGCGCAACCTGAAAGGGTTTGGGATCAGGCCCGGAAAGCCGATATGGCTGGCAGCCGGGGTCCTCATCCCGGTAGCCGCAGGCCTCTTCATGTTCGGGACAGGATGGCTCACCGGGATCGCGCCATTCGATCGCGACAGCGCAGCAGCAATATTCTCCGTATCGTTCATCCCCGCTTTCCTGGCTGCCATCGCCTTCAACTGCTTTGCCGCCGCCGGCGAGGAGTTCGGGTGGCGGGGGCTTCTCGTGCCGGAACTTGCCCGGTTCATGGGGTTCACACAGCTGGCCCTGCTTTCAGGCGCCATCTGGACTGCATGGCATGTCCCGTTGATACTCTTTGGGACCTACCATGGAACGGGGTCCGTCTGGTACTCGCTCGCGGTCTTTATCCCGTCGGTGATGGGTGCAGGTCTCGTCATCGCATGGCTTCGGATCATCTCGGGAAGCGTCTGGGTAGCCGTCCTGTACCATGGTTTCTGGAACTATTTCATCCAGCGGATCTACCCGGCGATGACGGAGACGACAGATGCAGGAGAGATGATGCTTGGGGAGTTCGGGTGGTTCGTGGCGGTCTTTTACGTGGGCCTTGCACTCGTCTTCTGGCACCTCCGGAACAGGCTTCCGAGACTGCCGGCGGAAGGGGTGTGAGTTCGTGCCTGCATGCAGAGGGATTTTTGGCAATGGCGCTGGAACTTGGAATGAAATGAGATTTGGCCATCATCCATACCGGACCTCTCCCCACTCCCCCTGCGATACGTAGGACCCGTGCGACCTGTGCAATGACTGGGCTTACCGAGCCCCACCGACCCGGTTCAGCGGGATCCTGCTCCACAATGCCATGAGGAAAACATCTTCGTATGGAAGAGCACATTCTGAAATTACGATTAGCCCATGATCACGGTCCTGTACGTCGACGACGAACCCGACCTCCTCGAGGTAGCGAGACTCTTTCTCGAGAGGAACCAGGAAATCCGGGTCGGAACCGTCACTTCTGCGGAACGGGCACTCGAGATCCTCGGCAATGAGCACTACGATGCCGTCATCTCGGACTACCAGATGCCCGGGATGAACGGGATCGAACTTCTGAAGGCTGTGCGCAGGCAATTCGGCGATCTCCCGTTCATCATCTTCACCGGCCGCGGCAGGGAGGAGGTCGTCATCCAGGCCTTGAACGAGGGTGTAGACTTCTACTTGCACAAGGGTGGCGATGCAGTCTCCCAGTTTGCAGAACTCGCACACAAGGTGAAACAGGCTGTCGGCCAGAGACGGGCCGAGGCAAGCATTCGTGACCACGAGCGACGCGAGGCAGACATCATCAACTTCCTCCCCGATGCAACCTTTGCCATCGACAGGGACGGCGTGGTGATCGCCTGGAACCGGGCGATCGAGAAGATGACCGGGGTAAAACCGGAGGATATCGTGGGGAAGGGTGAATACGAGTACGCGATCCCGTTCTATGGAAGGCGGCGCCCCATTCTTATCGACCTGGTCATGAGGGACGACCCCGTCATTGAGGCAGAGTATCCGTCAATCATGCGGGAAGGAAACAAGCTTACGTCAGAGATCCACCTTCCCCAGTTCAACGACGGGCAGGGTGCCGACTTTTGGTTCACTGCCACTCCGCTCTACGATATCCAGGGAACCGTCGTCGGGGCCATCGAGTCGATCCGCGAGGTGACCGGGAGAAAGAAGGTCGAGCAGGCGTTAAACGAGAGCGAGAAGCGGTACCGTGAGCTCTCGGAACTTCTTCCCCAGGTTGTATTCGACGCAGATGCAGACGGAAGACTGGTGTATGCAAACCGCATTGCGTTCGAGACCTTTGGATACAGCGTGGAGGACCTCGAGAACGGGGTACATGTGTTTGATATGATCGCCCCAGAAGACCGCGAACGGGTTGCAGCCCTCTTTGACCAGATGGTTGGAGGGGATTTCCTGCTGCCTGCAGGCAGTGAGTTCAAGGCCATGCGGAGGGATGGCAGCACCTTTCCCATCTCGATTTATGCTTCGCCTGCCCTCCGGGACGGAAAGGTGGTGGGAGTACGGGGTATTGTCGTAGATATAACTGACCGCAAACGCACCGAGGAGAAGATCCGGGAGAGTGAACAGAACTACCGGCTCCTCTTCGAGAACGCGACCGAAGGCATACTTGTTGCCCAGGGCGACCGGCTTGTCCATGTCAACCCCTTCCTCGTCAGCCTGCTCGACCGACCCATACAGATCATCACTTCGAGGCCTTTTACGGATTTTATCCATCCCGATGACCGTGAGAAGGTGATAAGCCGGCACCTCCAACGAATGAGGGGGGGGAACCCGTCCACCGGATACATGTTCAGGATCATCACGGGGGCAGGAGAAGAGCGGTGGGTCAGGATCAACTCGACACTGATGATCTGGTCCGGAAAGCCTGCGACACTCTCGTTCCTCACGGATATAACCGAACATAAGAAGGCCGAAGCGAGCCTTCTCTCGGCAAACGAGGATTATACAAACCTCTTAAACCAGATCCAGGACGTCTACTACCGGAGTGATGCGGAAGGCAGGCTTATCAAGGCGAGCCAGTCATGGGCAGATCTCCTCGGATATGACCATCTCTCCGAGTGTCTTGGGAGGAACATAGAAGCGTTCTGGCAGAACCCGGGTGAAAGGAAGGAACTCCTGGAAGTTCTCTATCGCGATGGCAAAGTGACCAACTACGAGGTATGGCTGAAGGAGAGGGATGGCACCCCGGTGATCGTCGAGACGAGCAGCCATCTCTATTATGATGATGAAGGAAGGGTTCTCGGAATCGAGGGGACATTCCGTGATATCACGGAATGGAAGAGGCAGGAGTCGATATTTGCTGCCCAGCTCGATCTCGGCCTGGCTCTCCAGAAGACCCGTGGTATGCATGAGACGATGGAGGCGTGCCTTGATGCGTCGATCAGGGTTTCGGGGATGGATTCAGGCGGAATATACCTTTTCGACGGGGAGAAAGGGACGCTGGATCTCTTGCTCTCAAGAAACCTCTGCAATGACTTTCTCAAACGGGCCTCCCGATATCCCCCGGAGTCACCGCAGGCCAAGATCGTGATGAAAGGGGAGCCGTATTACCTGCCGGTCAGTGACCTGGAATCGCTAAATTCTCCACTCCGGGAGAAAGAGGGGATCCGGTCGTTTGCCTGTATCCCGATAACAGCGGACGGGCAGAGTATCGGGTGCCTGAACGTCTCATCTCACGTATCCACGGAAATCTCCCAGGCAACACGTTTTGCCCTCGAAACGGTTGCGACGCAGATATCTGCAGCAATCAACCGGATGAAGGCTGAGGAAGCCCTTGCAGGGAGCGAGGAGCGGTACCGGAACGTCGTCGAGGACCAGACCGAGTTCATCTCCCGTTTTCTCCCCGACGGCACGCATGTCTTTGTGAATGATTCCTACTGCAGGTACTTCGGATTTGCCCGCGATGAGATCCTTGGCCAACGGTTCAAGCCGAATATCCCTGAAAAAGACCGGGAACGCGTCAGCGAGTTCTTTGCCTCGCTGACCCCGGAACATCCCGTCGGGACCATCGAACACCGGATCATCATGCCTGACGGATCGATCCGGTGGCAGCTGTGGAGCGATCGCGCCATCTTTGATCCGTCCGGAATTCTCATCGAATACCAGTCAGTCGGCAGGGATGTCACGGAGATGAAAGGTGCCCAGGACAAGCTTGCCCGGAGCCTGGCAGAGGCCTCAAATGATCTCATATTCATGATAGACCGGGACGATTCTGTCACCTATATCAACCGGTTCGCATCGGAGATGCTCGGAAAATCCCGGAACGAGATCATCGGAAGAGAGCGCTCGTGCCTGTTTCCGGAGGATCTCTCGAGGCACCAGCGGCAGGCGATCGAGAAGGTATTCTCGACGGGCAGGCATCTTCGCAGTACAGGGCAGATCACCTTTGGGGGAGTTGCACGCTGGTTCGATCACTCGCTCGTCCCGGTTCGCGATGCGGATGGAACCATAACCCACGTGCTCGGTATCTCCCGGGATATAACGGACCAGAAACGGATAGAGGGAGAGTTGCAGGAGAAGACCGACGAACTCGAGAGACAGAACAGGATCGTCAATACCCTCCTTGATTCGGTCCCGATCGGCATCCTCATGGTGAGAGCCCCTTCGGGCAGACTGATTCTCGCCAACCGGGAGGCGCTCCGGCTGCTGGGCCATGAGTCTCTCCCGGATACGACCATGAAGTTCTTCCCGCAGATCTACCGGGCAGGGACCGGCAGCCCATACCCGGCAGACGAGACGCCCCTTTCGTGGGGCATGAGGGGCAAATCGAGTCAT
>LKUF01000337.1 GCA_001412335.1 Methanolinea sp. SDB | reverse complement strand
GTCCCGCCCCGGAAGCCGTCTATGACAACTGCATCGGCCGACGAACGGGCGATGCCCGCAGCAATTGCTGCAGAATTATGAACCGCCGCAATCTTTACGAATACGGGTTTTTGCCATTGTGTCGCCTCTTTCAGGCTTCGTACGAGCTGCTTGAGGTCCTCGATACTATAGATGTCATGGTGTGGTGCGGGACTGATGGCATCACTCCCTTCCGGGATCATCCGTGTACAGGATACATCGGCGCAGACTTTCTCGCCGGGAAGGTGGCCCCCGATTCCCGGCTTTGCCCCCTGCCCTATCTTGATCTCGACTGCTGCTCCCCGCTCGAGGTAATTGATGTCAACCCCGAACCTGCCGGATGCGACCTGGACAATCATGTGGTCCTGGTAGGGATACAGGCTCTCGTGCAGTCCCCCCTCTCCCGTCCCCATGAATGTGCCGGTCTCTTTGACCGCTCGTGCCAGGCTCTGTTGTGCATTCAGGCTAATCGCCCCGTAACTCATGTGGCCGATCATGATGGGTGTCTCGAGCTGGAGGTTTGGAACGAGCGTTGTCTTTAACTCTATATCGCCGTTTATCTTCTCAAATTCGATCTTTGATGGTTTTTTCCCGATATAGGTCCGGAGTTCCATCGGTTCCCTGAGCGGATCGATGCTTGGATTCGTGACCTGGCAGGCATCAAGGACGAGCCTGTCGAATATGATGGGATAGTCGACGGCATTTCCCATCCCTGCAAGAATGATCCTCCCTGTTCTTGCCTGGTTATAGATCGCCTCCCTCACCTCGGGCGTCCATACCGGATGGCTCCGGTAATCGACGGGACGTTCCTTGATGTCAATGGCATCACGGGGACACATGGCGATACACCGGTGGCAGGCGACGCATTGCCGTGAATTGACATGGATCTGGTTGTTTTCCATCCTGAATACGCCATACGGGCAGTTTTCGATGCAGCGGCCGCACAGCATGCACTGGTCATGGTTGACAGAGACCCGGAATTTTGACGGGACGCTCCCTATCGTCATGCAACGATCCTCCCGATGATCGGCTCTCCTGCCCGCGGCATGGTGATATCTGTTACGTCCGGCTCCATGACCCGTATTGCAGCCTCTTCGCTGGAGATGAAGAGCCGGGAGCCGAGTTCCCCTGTCACCAGCGGACGGAGCTTGATCCGGTCCGTGAACCCGATTATCGCGTCGGGACGTGCAACGATGATTGCAAACGGCCCGTTCATCAGGGCCGGACCATATGCCATCCTGATCGCCCTGTTGATAAACTCCTCTTTTTTGGGCATGCAGTCTATCTCGTCCCAGAACGGGGGGGCAAGAGCTTTGACCGTCATCCCGGGAGTGAGCCCGTGTCTCCGGGCAAGGAGATCAAAGAGGTACGCGACGACCTCGGTATCTGTATACATCGTGCACCTGTACCCGTAACTCTCGATGTACCGGCGGTTGGTTCCGTACGAGGTGATCTCCCCATTGTGGACGACACTCCAGTTCAAAAGGTTGAACGGATGCGCCCCGCCCCACCACCCGGGAGTGTTGGTCGGGTACCGGTTATGCCCAAGCCATATGTATCCGTCATAATCCTCTATGCGGTAGAAATCCGCTACCTCTTCCGGCCATCCCGAGGCCTTGAAGAGCGCGATATTCTTTCCAGAGGAGTAGACGAGGGCTCCTGCGATTGAGGTGTTGATCTTCATCACCAGGTGGGCGACAATATCATCTTCCGGGGTCATGCTGCGTGGCATAAGGTGAGGATCAGGACTGAAGAAATACCTCCACGGGGTATGGACCTTGCGCAGGTTTGGCTGTTCGTAGGTCGGGATCTCCTCGTCATGAACTATCTCACCCCACTTGGAGAGTTCGCGGTCGACGGTATCCTTTATCTCGTGGATATTGTCAAAAAAGACATGTATCGCGTAATAGTCCTTGAATTCCGGAAATGCTCCATATGCAACATATCCGGCCCCTTCTCCGCTCCCCCGCTCGTCCATCATCGCAAGAGCGCTTCTTATTCCGGAGCCATCCATTTTATGGCTGGACCGGTCGATTACTCCTATAATGCCACACATCTTTATCACAGATCAGATTGATAAGAGGGATTTATTCCAACTTGTGACAGAAAGTATGTTCAATTAAGTATAAATATGATTGGGTAGAAGCTATGTTCCATATGTCGAAAGATATCGTCACGGATATGCTGGCGCGAATTGATGCCGACCTTGTGAAATTCCTGCGGCTCCAGTTCACCGATATCCAGGGAATGCCAAAAAATGTAGCAATTCCTGTTGAACAGGCAGAGAAAGCATTAACTGATGGTATTTGGTTTGATGGATCTTCCATCGAGGGGTTTGCCCGGATTGAAGAGTCAGATATGCTCTTGAAACCGGATCCAAATACCTACTCCATCATACCCTGGAGACCGTCAGACGCCCGGGTGGCACGGTTTATCTGTGATGTATATACATACGGAAATAAACCGTTCGAGGGGGACCCCCGGTATATTCTGAAGAAAAATATCCAGGAAGCCGAAAAGATGGGCTTTACCTACAATACCGGACCTGAACTGGAATTTTTCCTCTTCAAGATGCTTGACGGGAGGCCAAGCACCACATTCCAGGATTTTGGTGGATATTTCGATCTCGCACCAACAGACTACGCAGAAGATGTACGGAGAGATATTGTCCTTGCATTGACCCAGATGGGCTTTGAGATCGAGGCTTCACACCATGAAGTCGCCGAGAGCCAGCACGAGATCGACTTCAAGTACAGCACTGCACTGGATACTGCAGACCGGGTGATAACCTTCAAGTTCGCCACAAAGACACTCGCACTCAAGAGAAACCTCCATGCCACGTTCATGGCAAAACCGATCGGAGGGATCAACGGCTCGGGTATGCATACGCACATGTCGCTCATGAAGGACGGGAAGAATGCGTTTTATGATCCCGATGGAAAGAGGGAACTATCAGATACCGCATTGTATTATATCGGTGGGCTTCTCAGGCATGCAAAAGCCATCACGCGGGTAGCCAATCCAACCATCAATTCGTACAAACGCCTGGTTCCCGGGTACGAGGCGCCGGTCTATATCTCTTGGAGCGCCTCGAACCGGTCCGCTCTTGTACGGGTTCCTGCGGCACGCGGCAACAGCACCCGTGCGGAGTTCAGGAGTCCTGACCCGACATGCAACCCGTACCTCTGCTTCGCAGCAATGCTTGCTGCGGGGCTCGACGGCATCAGGAACAAGATCGCACCGCCTGAAAGCACGGATGTGAATATCTATCACCTGAGTGACGCTGAACGGAAAAAGCTGGGAATCGAGATGCTTCCGGGAAGCCTGCTCGATGCAACCGATGCCTTGAACCGCGACCAGGTTGTTTCAAAGGCCCTTGGCCCGCACATCATGGAAGGCCTGAATTCAATAGCCCAGCTGGAGACGGATTCGTACCGGACAACGGTCCACCCATGGGAGCTCGACCGGTACCTCGCCACCTATTAATTTTTTTTCTTCTTCGAAAAACAATAAATTATATATACATAGGACGGTAACTTCCTTCCATTGTATGGTTAAGGTTGAACAAAAGCCCGGGGAAGAGGACAGGGTAATGATGTGCTGGCTTCCTATATCCGACCTGCAGGGAGAGTCCGATTTATTTGAGATGGTATTTAACGGATTGGAAAAGCCGAAAGAATTACCGGTAAAAGGATTCACGGAGAGTTCAGATGAAGATCATCTTCGCTATCGTGCGTGAAGAGAGACTTGCGTTTGTCCAGAAATCCCTAGCGGATGTGGGCGTTTATGGTATGACTGTGAAGCATGTGATGGGCAGGGGCGAGCAAAAGGGCCTTGATATCCAGTTCAGGGGGGGCATTCTCGCGGTCGATCTCCTCCCCAAGGTAAGTCTCGAGATCGTGCTCGAGGACGACATGGAGGACCGTGTCGTATCTGCAATCCAGGAAGGTGGCAGAACAAGTAAAATTGGTGACGGAAGAATATTTGTCCTTCCCATCGAACAATCTGCCAGAGTCAGGACAGGTGTAGTGGAGGTCTGATATGTAAAAGCTTTTCGGCCTCCCAAAAAAACATTCTCTCCGGACGCACTTTTTCTATATCCAGAGGCTGGCCAGGGATCCAGAACCTGGTCATCCTTATCTGGTTGTTTTGAAATTGCATTTTCCCATGAATTGATCTTTTGCCATCTGGTCTGGTCCGCCTGTTTAATTTTAATTTCATGTTGCACGAAAATATTATAAATAGGTAGAACCATACTTCCTACTGCACAGACAAACTGAACATGAAAGGAGAAATGGAAAGATCAATCGGGGAATTGGTGGAAAGATGGTACTTGATACGGGAACTACTTCCTGGCTTCTGATATCGACCGCACTGGTCATGCTGATGACACCCGGGGTCGGGTTTTTCTATGGAGGGCTTGTCCGGAGGAAAAATTTCATCTCGATGGTCGCACTCGCCTTCATAGTATTTGCACTGGTAAGCATACAATGGGTCCTGTTTGGGTATTCACTCTCATTTGGATCGGATGTCGGAGGATTCATAGGCAACCTGGACTATATCGGCCTCACGGGGATACCGAATGAGGCGGGAGAAGCCGGATATCCACCCCTTCTCTTTGTCGCGTTCCAGATGGTCTTTGCTGCTATAGCGATGGCCATAGTGACATCAGGGTTTGCAGAGAGGGTCAAACTCTCATCATTCATCATATTTGCATTATTATGGACAACCCTGGTATACGATCCCCTTGCTCACTGGGCCTGGGGTGGCGGCTGGGCTGGGGCCTATGGATCCCTTGACTTTGCGGGGGGCACCGTCGTCCATATCAGTTCCGGTTTTGCGGCGCTTGCAGTGGCTCTTGTTATTGGAAAAAGGGCAGGGTTTGGCGAATACAGCATGGAACCCCATAATATTCCCATGACCCTGCTCGGGGCCGCCCTCCTCTGGTTCGGCTGGTTCGGCTTCAATGCCGGGAGTGCCCTTGCGGCCAATTCGCTGGCGGTAAATGCATTTCTCGTTACGAATACTTCGGCTGCAGCAGGAGCTCTCTCGTGGCTCTGCGTGAGCTGGCTGCGTGGGAAACCGAGTTCGCTTGGAATGATCTCGGGAGCCGTCGCAGGCCTTGTGGCAATCACACCGGCTGCAGGCTATGTGGGTGTCATTCCGGCAATGGTGATCGGGGCAATCGCCGGAATCCTCTGTTACGGTGCAATGCTCTGGCGCCTTTCGCGAAAGATGGATGAGAGTCTTGATGCCTGGGCGGTACACGGCGTGGGCGGATTATGGGGAGCCATTGCTACCGGCATATTTGCGGCTATGGCTATTGGGGGCTTTTCCGGACTTATCGAAGGAAACGTCAACCAGTTCATTGCCAATGCGGCAGGAGCTCTTGCAGCCCTCGTGTACGCGTTTGTCGTAACACTGGTACTGGCAAAACTTGTTGACATGACGCTTGGGCTTCGTGTCAGTGAGCAGGAGGAGTATGTCGGCCTTGATCTCTCCCAGCACGGAGAACGCGTATAGCGGGGGCATCCCATGAAGATGGTAAAAGCGATAATCAGGCCTGAAAGACTTGAATTTGTCAAAAAGGCCCTCGAGGTGGAGGGGATCTTTGGTATGACCATATCGGAGGTCATGGGAAGGGGGGACCAGAAGGGAATCTCCCTCCAGTACCGGGGTGGGACGATGACTGTCGATCTCATCCCAAAGATCGAGATAGATATCGTCGTCGGTGATACCGATGCCGGGCTGGTCATCCAGAAAATTCGTGATGCAGCGTATACCGGAAAGATCGGCGACGGAAGAATCTTTCTCCTCCCTGTGGAGCGGTCCATAAAAGTCCGTACAGGCGAGGAGACCACCTGATCTCATTTATTCTCTCCTTTATCGTTTTTCCAAACCTCGTTATCATCCTGCGTGAGAGATCGAAAACGAAAACAACCCCTCTTCACAAAGACTCCATTCCTCTCCCCGCGTGATGTCCTGTTCAGTCAACGGCGTGCACCGATGGATGCGGGCTGGATGGAATATAGCAGGGAATACGAAATACTTTGTATCATTCAACAATGAAGAGATCTTTTCCTATCAAAATGGCTCAGCCGTTTTCATCGTGTATTCACAGGTCTCGATGAGAATTGTGTGACCTGTAAAAAAAAGGCGATTTGGCCTATACCGGATTCATTCGGGTTCCCAACTTCTGGATCGAGTCCAGGGCAGCGGCCCTGACATACCCGCTTGAGTCAGCACAAGCCTTTTCCAGGGGAATAACTGCTCGTTTATCCCCGAGTTCTCCGAGTGCCACCGCTGTCGCGAACCTGATATCACGGTCATCATCGGAGAGCAGCGGCAAAAGGTGTTCATATGCCCTTGAATCCCTGATCAATCCAAGGGCCTCTACTGCAGCAAGCCGTACCATCTTATCATCGTCCCAGAGATCAATCGTGAGATACTCTGTTGCCGTACGGCCAAGTTCCCGGAGCCTGGCGACGTCTTTCCAGCGTTCC
>LKUF01000336.1 GCA_001412335.1 Methanolinea sp. SDB | reverse complement strand
AGTCCGGGTCCCCGGAGGGGAAGGGGCAAGCAAAGCGCAGCCCCTGGGAGTGTCTGATACAGGGGGGTTGCACCCCCCCTGAACCCCCCGCAGGCGATATATGCTGGGCAGGGTAGACGTTATACCACAGCCCAATATACTCCCTATCGTCTTGTGGGGTTCGCAGCAGCGGCAGGGGCAAGCGGATCGCTGCGCCCCCCGGGAGGCATCTATGGGTTGGATGGCACAGATACCCGGGAATGTCCTGCCGCCAACCGGACCTGGCTCGACAGCAGGTGTGGCGAGCATGGGGGCGCCTGGTGAGATAAGATTGGAGATATTTGCCCCTGTCTCATATCTCAATCGTCTCTCCCGGGTTCATCACGCAAACCTTGTGATCCGTTGTACGCTCGAGCGCATGCTTGAAGTATGACGGGTCCTGCTCGATTGCCGGCCAGGTGTTGTAATGCATCGGGATCACCAGCGGTGCGCCGACGTACCGGGCGGCAATCATCGCCTCCGCAGGACCCATGGTGAACCGGTCACCGATGGGCAGGATGGCGACGTCGGGGTGCCAGAGCTCGCCGATGAGTTTCATGTCAGAGAAGAGCGCGGTATCGCCGGCATGGTATACCCTCTTCCCGTCCATGCCGATGACGAACCCGGCCGATCCCCCGCCGGCAAAACCGATTCCCCCCTCCTCTATCCAGGCAGAATGTATGGCCTGTGTCATCGTGAATTTCACCCCGCCAAGCTCGATCGTTCCGCCGATGTTCATCCCCACGGCATCGAGACCTTTGGATGCCAGGTATTTCGCCACCTCGTTTATGGCGACGGTCGGTTTTTTGAGCGCCACCGTCTCGCCGAGGTGGTCGGCATGGCCGTGGGTCACCGCCACGATATCCGCGTCTTTCGGTGCCTCCCCTTCGGGGACGAAGGGATCGACGAGGACCGATACATCACCCTTCAGGAGAAAACAGGAGTGTCCGTACCAGGTAAGTTCCATACCGTAGTGTCTGGCTTCTTCTCTGTGAAAAATGATGTGGATAAAGATGAAATGATCAGGTGACGTCGATCATCTCGGCCTCGGTTATGTCGATCGCTTCGCCGAGAGCGTCCTTTGTCGCGCTTCTTGTCATCTGTTCCGAGAGGTCACGGTCCTCCATGACGTCCTTTATCCGTTCAAGGTAGGTATCGATGGTGGTGTCGTCCCTCTGATCGATGACATGCCGGTATTCGCGGAGTGTCGACGGGCTGACACCGAGTTCCTCGCTCACCTCTTTCATTGTCTTTCCTGAATCGATGAGATCCTCCATCCTCTCCTGGTCAAACGGCATCTTGAAATCAAGATCCCTGAATAATTTCAACCGTACCCGGGCCCTCGCCACGGTCTTCGAGAGTTTCTCGTCACCGAGTTCCCTCGCGATCTCTGTGTCGTTTTTACCAGTATAGTAGGCGGATACAAGCTTTGCCAGTTGAATGGGTTTTAATTTCGTCTTGAAATGCCCCTGTTCAAGAATTTCACGCATGATCAGGGCAATCTCCCGTTCAACTGCCTCCCTGTCACGTAACGTGCCGTGAATCTTCTTCATAGGCTCGACAATCTTGGTTTTGCCTGATATATTGGTAAAAAGTTCGAGAAGCTGGTTTTTTCTGTTGTCGTCTTGCATGAGCCTCACAATTGGGTAATACCGAATAAGATACTTGGCAAGATATTTAAGGGTATCTTTTCAATCATCCTCCAGGGAGAACCCTTCGGTTTTAGGATTCAGCCCAAATCCTTGAGAATCCATGGCCCGGGATTTGCATGCACCATCAGGGACGGGAACTGACGGCAGAACAGGACAACCAGGCCCGTTTCGTGTCCCTTCAGAGAACTCCTCCACACCTTTTTCTTCCCGGAAACCCAAGATATGAAAACACACCTGTGAGCACCATGAGTGACGTATATGATAAAATAATGGACCTGGCCAAAAGGAGAGGATTCATCTGGCCAACATCGGAGTGCTACGGTTCTGTGGCGGGATTTATCGACTACGGCCCGCTCGGTTCGATGATGAAACGCAGGATCGAGAATATCTGGAGACAGTTTTACATAATCCAGGAGGGTTACTACGAGATCGAATGCCCGACCATCGGCCAGGAGGATATCTTCATCGCATCGGGCCATGTGAAGGGATTCTCTGACAAGATGTGCCAGTGCCCGGCATGCAGGGAATACCTGAGAGCCGACCATGTGGCAGAGGGCCACAATATCTCCAGTGCATCCACGATGAGTTCCGAGGAGCTGACACGGGTGATCTGCACGCTTCCGTGCCCGGCATGCGGCGAAGCGCTGGGAGCAGTCGAGGTCTTCAACTTCAATCTCATGTTCGAGACGACAATCGGCCCGGGTTCCCAGCGGAAGGGATACCTCCGGCCTGAGACCGCACAGGGGATGTTTACCGATTTCGCGCGACTGCTCCGGTTTTACCGGGACAAGCTCCCCTTCGGGGCAGTCCAGATAGGAAAATCCTATCGAAACGAGATCTCCCCCCGGCAGGGAATGATCCGGCTGAGGGAGTTTACCCAGGCAGAAGCCGAGATATTCGTCCATCCGGAGAAGAAAGACCATCCCTGCTTTGGGAGGTATGCAGGGTATGAAATGCCGCTCTTCGGAATCGATCAGCAGGTGCAGGGAGGCGAATCCGTGGTTGTCAACATGGAGACGGCGGTCTCGAAAGGTCTCGTGGCAAACCAGTACGTCGCCTACTACCTGGCTCTCACGCACGAGCTCCTCGTAACCATAGGTGTCGACCCGGAAAAACTCCGGTTCCGCCAGCACCTGCCTGACGAGCGGGCACATTACGCAGTTGACTGCTGGGATGCAGAGATCTTATCAGCGCGATTCGGGTGGGTGGAGACCGTGGGGATTGCAGACCGCACGGATTACGACCTCCTGGCCCACCAGAGGCAGAGCGGCGAGAGATTCGTCGTCTTCCTCCCATACGAAACCCCGAGAAAGGAACGGCAGGTCCGCGTGAGTCCGAATATGGGCGCACTCGGGCCCAGGTTCAGGGGAAAGGCGAAAGCGGTTGCAGATGCCCTCTGCAGGCACGTCCCCGGTCCGGAAGGCGTCACTATCGACCTCGATGGCGAGGAGGTCTTCATATCACCCGACCTGTACGGGGTGAAAGAAGAGGTGGTCGAGATACCCGGAGAGGAGATAACCCCACACGTGATCGAGCCGTCCTACGGCATCGACCGCATGATCTACGCGGTTCTCGAACACAGCTATGACGAGGAGATCGTGGAAGACGAGGAGCGGAGGGTCCTTCGCCTCTCTCCGGCTGTCGCACCGGTGCAGGTGGCAGTCTTTCCACTCCTTGCCCGTGACGGCCTCTGCGAGATAGCGGAGTCGGTATCAGACGCCATCAAAAACGAGGGCCTGCTCGTCGAATACGATGATTCGGGCGCGATAGGAAGACGTTACCGGAGACAAGATGAGATTGGGACCCCGTTTGCGGTAACCGTGGACTATGATACAAAGGAAGACAGCACGGTCACGCTCAGGGACAGGGACAGCATGAGACAGGTGAGGATATCGATCAGGGAGCTTCCTGCAACCGTCAGGTCGCTCGTGGAAGGAAAAGTTGTGTTTTCGGATCTCTAGAGGCCATGTCCTGCATCACCCACCCCCTTATTCGTCCTGATTCCCTTGAATCAAGAGAATACCAGCTCTCCGTCGCCTTAAAAGCCCTCGAGGGGCACACCATGTTGGTGCTTCCGACAGGCCTTGGAAAGACCGCCGTCGCCCTCCTTGTAGCGGCATCCCGCCTCCATAACGATGGAGGCAAGATCCTCATGCTCGCCCCCACAAAACCCCTTGTCGAGCAGCATCTCCGGTTTTTCAGGCAATTTTTGGTTTTACCCGGCACAAAAGGAGATGACGGGCAGCTCGTCATGTTCACCGGTGAGACCGCACCGGAAGAGCGTGCCATGGAATGGCGTGATGGGAAGGCCGTATTTGCCACCCCGCAGGTGATAAAAAACGACCTCATCGCCGGGAGCTACACGCTCGAGGACGTGACACTCCTGATCGTCGACGAGTGTCACCGGGCGGTCGGTAATTATGCGTACGTCTTTATCGCCAAGCGATACCTCGCTTCAGCGAAAAACCCGCTTATCCTGGCAATGACCGCCTCACCGGGGGGAAAGGTCGAGAAGGTGGACGAAGTCATCGAAAACCTCGGCATACAGGTGGTCGAGACACGTTCGGAACATGACAGCGATGTCATCCCGTATATCCACGAGAGAGAGATCGAGGTGATCGATCTCCGCCTTCCCGAGGAGCTCTCACGCGCGGTGGATGACCTGAACCGCCTCCTGGACAGCCGGTTGAAGATGCTCTCGAATCTCGGGTTTTCCCCGCCTCCCAGGAGCCAGCTCTCCATGAAGTCATTGAATGCCCTCAATGCACAGATACAGGCACGAATCCAGGACCGTGACCCTGCTGCATACAAGGCAGCGTCCATCTACGCGGAATGCATGAAACTCCGCCACGCAGTCTCCCTCGCCGAGTCCCAGGGCAGCCGGATCCTGACCACGTATATCACGAGGCTCTTCTCCGAAGGCACTGCCGGAGGGGCCTCAAAAGCCAGCGAACGCCTCGCACGGGATCCCCTCTTCATCAGGCTCCTCGAGCGCTGCATGTCATGGAGAGAGGAGATCCATCCAAAGATGGATGTGATGTATGATGTGGTACGCGATCAGCTGGAACAGTTTCCCGAGAGCAGGATAATCATCTTTGCCACCTTCCGCGACACGGTACAGCAGATCGTGGAAACCCTTGGGAAGAAAGGGATCGAGTGCCAGAGGTTCGTCGGACAGGCTACCAGGGATGCGGAGAAGGGACTCTCGCAGAAGAAACAGATCGAGGCTCTCGAGAGGTTTCGGAGAGGGGAGTTCAAAGTTCTTGCAGCCACCTCTGTCGGGGAGGAAGGGCTGGATGTCCCCTCCACCGACCTCGTGGTATTCTACGAGGCTGTCCCGTCAGAGATACGGAGCATCCAGAGAAAAGGACGAACCGGGCGGAGCGGGAGCGGAAAGATCGTCGTCCTCGTCACGAAGGGAACGTCGGACGAGACCTACCGGTACGTCAGCCAGTCACGGGAAAAGGCGATGCAGTCAGGGATCAGGCGACTTGCCGGCTCCCCGTCAAGAGATTTTTCCCGGGCGTCAACGGTGCAGGGAGAGGCCGGACAGGCACTCATCGAATCTTTCTGCGAGGGGCCTGCCATCGTCGTCGACGACCGCGAGACGTCCTCAAAGGTCGTCGAGATATTGAGCGAGACCGGCGCGTCGATCACGCTCAAGCGGCTGGCATTTGGAGACTACGCGATCGGTGACCGTATACTCATCGAGCGAAAGACTGCGAGGGATTTTGCAGACACCCTCGTGGAACGCGACCTCCTTGGACAGATCAGGGACCTTGCCGCACACGCCCTCCGGCCCGTCCTGATCGTCGAAGGCGGCGACATTGCCGGCCAGCGCGACATCCATCCGAATGCCATACGGGGGGTGCTCGCCGCAATTTCTGTCGATCTTGGAGTCTCTATCCTCTTCACAAAAGACGAGGAAGACACAGCCCAGATGATCCTTGTCCTGGCACGACGCGAGGAGAGCGAAGGCGGTGAGCGGAAGATACCTCTCCGGAAGGATTCCCGGTCGGTTCATCACCAGCAGGAGAATATCATCGCTTCGTTTCCCGACATCGGCCTGAAAAACGCCCGGCTCCTCCTGGAGCATTTCGGGTCCGTGCGCGGGGTAATCGATGCCGACTTCTCCGAACTCGTGAAAGTGAAGGGGATTGGGGAAGGGAGGGCCCGGCGAATATTTGAACTGGCAGGAAAGAAGTACGACTAATCCAGCATCTCAAGTGCTTCTGCCGTCTTTTTCAGGGCGCTTGCCAGGAGCTTCACCTGTTCTGGATCAGGTTCATCGCGGATCCGGGTGCATAGTGCGACAAGGGTCTCCTCGATCGCTTCTTTTACTCCTGGATGTGCCCCCTTTTCCTTCCGGGGTTTCTCCTCTTTCTCGTCTTCTCCGGAGGGTTGCTTCTTTTCCCTGTCATCATCCTTCTTTTGCCCACGTTCCTCTTCGCAGACCACACACAGGGTCTCTCCCTTGAATTCAAACAACGGGCATCCGCAGGCCGGACAGGTCTTTGCGAGCATTTTCCCCCCCTTGAGGAGGTACTGGGCCATTATCTCGTCAGCTTGTTTCATAGAATGGTTCTCCCACGGGGTCTTTTATTAAAGTATATAAGTGCGAATATAAGTATTAATAAGAAGATAACGAGGGGACATTCATGACAGATCCTGATAAGACTATTGATAACTGCATCCTGATGCTTCAGCACATCATGGATGACAGTACCATTCCAAGAAATATCCGCCGGGTGGCCGACGAAACCCGCCAGCTGCTGATGAATACCAACAAGGGTATCGGCCTGCGTGCGGCGGAAGCAATCTCAAAAATTGACGAGATCAGCAATGATCCCAACATGCCCGTCCATGCCCGGACCAGGATATGGGAACTCGTCTCCCAGCTCGAAACCATTCCGCTCGACTGATTTTATTCCCCTGGCCTAAATCCAGGAAACATCATCTTTTTTCGCGGGAAAGAAGATTTGTCCAGAGAATTCCAGGTCATCCGGGGATCTTTTGGAATACCCTGGCCCGGGTATTCAAAAGACACTGATGATGAGGCTTCTCGTCCGTGAACTTCTCACGTCAAGTTCGAGGATGACGACCTGCTGCCAGGTCCCAAGCGAAGGCTTGCCGCCTGTCACGGGCACCGAGAGCGACGGCCCGACAAGGGACGCCTTCACGTGCGAACGGCCGTTTCCATCACCCCACCGGTTGTCATGTGCATAGGAGATATTGTCAGGGGCAAGCACCGACAGGGCCCTCCTGAGATCGGAGAGAACTCCCGGTTCGTACTCGATCGTGGTCACCGCAGCGGTTGAACCGTTCACGAAAACGGTCACCATGCCTTCTTTTATCCCGCTTTCACTGACCGCTGCTTTGACCTGGGGCGTGATATCGATGATGTCCCCTTCTCCTCTCGTCTCGATCTGGATCTTTGTGTGGTTCATGAAAATCTATTGAGGAAAAAGAGGAGATGAAATTTTTCCGGGTCGAATCATCATGATCCCCTGTCCACCCTGCTAACTGTATATCGCATGTAAGACACTCCCAGGGGCTGCGCAACGCTATCCCCTTCCCCTCCGGGGACCCGGACTGCGTC
>LKUF01000335.1 GCA_001412335.1 Methanolinea sp. SDB | reverse complement strand
TTGGTTGTGAGCGAACTCTCCATCCCGTCCGGGACCGACCGGATTATATCCAGGAGGTCTGAGCGCAGGAGCGGCTCACCGCCGGTAAATTTCACGCTTCGTATCGAGAATTCTTTTGCGACTTTCAGGATCTCGGCAATCTCAGCTGCACTCATGCGGTATCGCGACGAATCCTCGCCTTCTGAATGGCAGTAGATGCAGTTCAAGTTACATGCCGGGGTAAGACTGATCCGGATATTTGTTACCGGACGGTTATAGGGGTCCTTCAGAATCATACTGGCAGCCCGTGAAGTTTTTTGCAATGATGTAGATCTCCGAACTTCCTTTGCGTGACGCTCTGCACCGGAACGTCTTTACCGAGAGGAAATATTTCCTGACCTGTGCAAGAAGGATATGGAAATCCTCTCCCTGGAACGATTTCAACACGAAATTTCCGCCTGTTTTCAGGACCCGGCATGCGAATGCGAGGGCCTCTTCACCAAGGCCTATCGCCCGTGCCTGGTCATAGCTCCGGTGTCCCGAGAGTTTCGGGCTCGCATCAGAGAGGACGACACTCACCTGGCCGAGGATACTCCTGGCCTTCTCCCGTGTATCGTCCCGGGTGAAGTCACCGACAATGATCGTTACCCCCTCTATCGGGAGGATGGGATTCAAGTCGATTCCAACAATCCTGCCCCCCGTGGCCTGCCTCGCAACCTGGAGCCAGCTCCCCGGCGCCGCACCGAGATCCACCACGTTGTCGTCATCACGCATGATGTGATGACGCTCCTGTATCTCCTGCAGCTTGTAGGCGGCCCTGGACCGGTATCCCTCGCGCATTGCCCGTATGTAATTCCGGTCTTTACTCCACTGAGAACCCATCTCTCTTCTCCAACACCGGTCGCCCGGATCACGTGATGAAATCAGATATCATTAAAAATATGGTGGTGTAGTTAATATTACATATATACGGGGTGAATGATGTTAAAAGCAACGATTGATGCAGATATTCTCAAGGAATCCATCGATGCAATATCGGCGCTGGTGACCGAGTGCCGTCTGCATACAGACGAGACAGGCATGAGCACCCGGGCAGTGGATACCGCAAATGTCGCGATGATCTCGCTCTCCCTCAAGAAGGAAGCTTTTGAATCCTTTGAATCGACGAAGAATGAACTCGGGATGGATATTGCCAAGATGAAGAACATCTTTGGCATGATGGGCAAAGACGATCTCATCATCCTCGAGCTTCCCGATGACGGGCACAAACTGAAAGTGAGTTTTGAGGGATACCGGTATTCGATAACCCTCCTTGATCCAAACACCATCAGGAAGGACCCGAATCCCCCAAACATCGACCTTCCCGGAAAGGTCGTCCTGTCAGGAAGCGAACTCAATAATGCGATAAAGGCCGCATCGGTAGTCTCCGACAAGATAGCCCTTGGAATCGACCCTGCGAGCTCGCTCTTTTACATGTCCGCCGAGGGTGACACCGATCATATCAGGAGAGAGTTTGGGAAGAACGAGGTGAACTACATCAACAGCTCGGAGGCACGCTCCCTCTTCTCACTCGATTACTTAAAGGATATGGGAAAGGTCATGAATAAGGCGGAGGAAGTCGAGGTGTCGCTTGGTATCGACCATCCGGCCAAGTTTTCGTTCTATATTGCCGGTGGAAACGGACACGTGGAGTATCTGCTTGCACCCCGCATTGAGGCAGACTAAATGAGGGTCGCCCTGGAACTGAAAGACTTTGCAAAATACCCTTTTTTAAAAGAATCACAGCAGTTTATTGCAGCATATTCCCAGGGAGTGGAACAGTTCATAAACTCGAACCCGGGAAAGGTAGCCCTCAAATACGCGATGGAACGCATCGAGGGGGCATTGAGATCAGCGGAAAATACCGCGGATAAGGACCCGCAGGCAGTGCCTTCGGACAGTTTCGGGGTGAAGATGTCTGTGTCCGGGTACGCACTGGCACGGGTCATTGTCTCCTGCACGAAGGAACGAAACGTGATGGAGCGTCTTTCCCGATACGAGGCGAACAGGGCATACCGTTACCTGATTGACGAGGAAGAGTCTAAAAAAGCCTTTATCGCATCGAGCGTCGGAGTTGTGGTGTCCGGAGCGGCAATCCCCGTCACGAGGTATATCGAGATCGTGAGCCGGCTGAAAGATGAGCGATGGAGACTCGTAAACCGGGACGTCGATGGCGGATATGTGCATGTCGGGTCACTGGAGATGGATGAGCTCGTGCGGGAGGCGATCCGCGTCCTGGTCTCATCCCAGCTGCCATTGCCGATACCTGACCGGATATGCGGCCTCATTTCACCGTATACAGAGAAGATATCAGGAATTTACCAGACATACCTGCTGGAACAGTTCGGAACGGTGGAAGAGGACTGTTTCCCACCCTGCATACAGGCGCTTATTGCTGCACTCACGGATGGCAGGAACCTCCCCCACACAGGACGTTTTGCCCTGACGGCATTCCTCCACAATATCGGGATGGACAGCACGCAGATCATCGAACTCTACTGCAGGGCGCCTGATTTCGACATCGAAAAGACGCAGTACCAGGTGGAGCATATCTCGGGAAGGGGCGGGACCGAGTATACCGCACCGTCGTGTGCGGCGATGAGGACAAACAGCCTCTGCGTCAGAAAAGACGATATCTGCGAGCGGATAAACCACCCGCTCAGTTACTACCGGTTCAGGAAGAGAAGAGAGAAGGCTCCCGCTACGCAAACTTCGTATTAATCAGGTACCCTGCTGTGCTCATCACTGCGATGAATATGACGATCGCGATTATGTATGCAATACCAGGGTCCATCAACCCCGGCAGGAAGATGAGCAGTGCGATGAATATAAGAAAACTCATCACCGCAGAGATTATGTCCATGAGCCGTGCGTCCATGGTCTAGTATTTTTTCGCTGATTCCCTATATCTGTATCTTTTTTTCGCCGTGTCCCGTCCGTGTCGCCCCTTCCGTCGGAAAGGGATTTATGTCGGCGTGCGGCATACGGTAATCATAATGAGCAGCAAAGATCGGGAAGACCTGGTTGCCGTGCTGAGAGCCGGGGTGAGTCGCCTGGAAGAGTTGATGAGCGCGGATCTCATCCCCGAGGTCGGAACAAACATTGCATATGCGCTCCCGAATGCCCGGATTCCGGATGACGTTGCGGCTGTTGAGGGGAGGATAGTCCGCCTCGCAGGAAAGGCGCATGCCGTCGGCGATGTCAGGTTCGGGGCAAGCGATCACGTCGCACGAATCGTCCTCACCGCAATGAAATTCGATCCTGTTGTCAGGGCGGCCGCAAATATCAGGTTCAGCCCGGAGAGCGTCTCCCTGCTCGAGGATATGCTTCTTGAAGTGTGCTCGTTCGACCGGACAAAGGAGCCCCCAGGAATACGCACGATGGACTGGGGTGTCGCCTCGTGCTGCAAGTCAGGGGTTCCCGACGTGATATATGACCGCGGAGGAATGGGAAAAGAGCCGATGATCCGGATCCTTGGGGATGATCCGGAGGTCATTGTAAATAATATTATTAAGCTATCAGCACGCATAATAAAAGAATAACCGAGGAATGGAATACATGGGAATAAAACCGACCTATATCAAGGCAATCGGCATCGAGCTGCTCTCGTCATACGGGAAACGTTTTACCAACGATTTTGATGAGAATAAACTGATTGTAGCCGAAGTCACAACTATTGACAGTAAGAGAGTACGCAACCGGGTAGCCGGGTACGTCACAAGAAAAATAAATACCGGAAGACACTCATAGACCTAGTGTATGTTTGAGGGTGTTCTTCCCGCAATTATTACTCCTTTTCGTAGAAATTCAGCGATGGATGTCGACCTGGAGGGTCTCCGGTCAAATATCGAGTTCCTGATCGGGCAGGGGGTTCATGGAATCGTGCCCTGCGGTTCGACAGGAGAATCAGCAACGCTATCATTCGAGGAGCATGACAGGGTGATATCGGAGACGATCGATGTCGTCAACGGTCGCGTCCCCGTCCTGGCAGGTACAGGATCGAACAATACCGCCGAAGCGGTCGCTCTGACAAAGAACGCAAAAGAGCTCGGTGCGGACGGGGTACTCGTCATAAGCCCCTATTATAACAAGCCGAACAGGTCGGGCCTCGTAAAACATTACACAATGCTGGCCGACCTGGATATCCCTGTGGTCATGTACAATGTGCCCGGGCGCACGGGCCAGAACCTTCTTCCCGACATGGTCATCGAACTGGCTTCCCACCCCAATATCGTCGGGATCAAGGAAGCCAGCGGGGATATCGGCCAGGTCTCGCGGATAATCGAGGGAACGCTCGACGAGGACTTCCTGGTCATATCAGGCGATGACGCAATTACCCTGCCGATGCTTGCTATCGGAGGTGCCGGCGTGATATCGGTGGTAGCCAACGTGGAGCCGGGGCGAATGGTCTCCATGTTTGAGTACTTCTGCGATGGCGATCTCGAGATGGCCCTGGATATCCACTACGAGCTCTCCCCGCTTTTCCGGGCGATGTTCATCGACACCAACCCGATTCCCGTGAAGAAGGCCGTAGAGCTTCGTGGTATGGCTGCCGGTCCGGTCAGGCTGCCACTGGACGAGCTGGATGCAAAGAAGACTCACGCCCTAAAAGAGGTTCTCGATTTGTATGATTAAGGTTGCAGTATGCGGTGCACTGGGCCGCATGGGTGCCACGGTGGGCCGCATGGTGAACGAGTCCGCCGACCTGGAGCTCGTTGGCGGAATCGATGTACGGGCCGGATCCTTCTTTGGTATCGAGGTTGCAGAGTCGGGCCGTATTGATGAGTTCTTCGAAAAAGTAAAGCCCGATGTGGTCATCGACTTCACCACGGCCAGTGCCGCCGTCGCGAACGCAAAAGCCGCGGCAGCCCACAAGGCCGCTCTTGTCGTGGGAACTACCGGGCTGTCTGCCGACCAGCGAGCCGGGATGGAGAAAGCCATTGTGGGGAATGTCCCGGCGGTGATTTCCAGCAATTTCAGTATTGGGGTCAATATCTTCTGGGAGCTCGTCAGGCAGGCTGCACACCTGTTGAGCGAGTACGACATCGAGGTGATCGAGGCCCACCACCGGTATAAAAAAGACGCTCCCAGCGGAACAGCAAAAACAATTCTCCAGATCCTCGACGAGGAGGCCGGCGAGAGGGAGAAGATGTTTGGCAGGGAGGGAATGACTGAACGGGGCAGGGAGATCGGTGTGCACGTAATACGCGGTGGAGATATCGTGGGCGATCACGCGGTGCTCTTCTCCGGCAATTTCGAGACGATCAAGCTCTCCCACAGGGCGTACGACCGGTCGGTATTTGCCCAGGGGGCGTTGAAGGCAGCCCGATGGGTGGTTGGAAAAAGTCCGGGCATCTACGGCATGGGCGATGTTTTGGAGCTGGAGCGCGTTCGTCCGTAAATAGCAAGATAGAAACCTATTTCTTTTTTCTGTTGCAAAATTTAGGTGAAGTGTGAAAATGACAGCAATCATTGATAAAGAGAAGTGTACCGGCTGCGAAACGTGTGTTGATGAATGCCCTGCCGCGGCAATCACCATGGTGGATGAAAAGGCAAATGTCGATCCTGACCTCTGTGTGGATTGTGGTTCCTGCGTGGATGTCTGTCCGTCAGAGGCGATTACGCTGGAACAATAAATCAAACGATTTAATTACTCCGGCGTGAAAATCTTTTTTATCCATGATCAACGTCGGAGTGCTTGGTGCAACAGGAGCTGTTGGTCAGCGGTTTGTCCAGCTCCTGGCAGAACATCCATGGTTTCATCTGAAAACGCTGACTGCCTCGGATCGAAGTGCGGGGAGACTCTATAGTGATGTCGTAAACTGGCGGCTCGACGTTCCTTTTCCGAAAAACGCGGGTAATATCACGGTAAGCCGGACCGATGTGGATAGCCTGAAAGATGTCGACCTGGTCTTCTCAGCGCTTCCTGCAGAGATTGCAGGAAAGATTGAGACCGAATGTGCGGATGCCGGGATCGGAGTCTGCAGCAACGCAGCCACACACAGGATGGAACCGGAGATTCCGCTGGTGATACCCGAACTCAATCCCGATCATCTCGGACTTATCGATGTCCAGAGAGACAGGGGCCGTGACGGGTTTATCGTGACAAATCCAAACTGTTCAACCATCGTGATGTGCATGTCGTTTGCACCCATCCGGCAGTTTTCGTTCACCGATGTCAGGGTGGCAACCCTTCAGGCCATATCCGGGGCAGGTTTTGCAGGGATTCCTGCGATGACCATCTTTGACAACGTCGTCCCGTATATCGGATCGGAGGAGGAGAAGATGGAGAGAGAGACGCAGAAGATAATGGGGTCGCTTGATGGGAATTCGATCAGTCCCGCACCCTTCTCTGTTAGTGCATGCTGCCACCGGGTTCCGGTCATTGACGGGCACACCATGTCACTCTGGCTGGACATCAAGGAACCGGTCGAGACGATCAGAGAGGCATTCACGAATTATTCTCCCCCGATCAGGGATCTTCCTACCCAGCCACCGGTCTCTGTCCAGTTCATGAAAGAACAGGACCGGCCGCAACCAAGACTGGATCGGATGCGTGGAAACGGAATGACCGTATCTGTAGGCAGGCTCCGGGACGGTATCCGTTACGTCGCCATGGGACACAACACCATCCGTGGGGCGGCTGGAGCATCAGTGTTAAATGCAGAACTCATTCACAGCAGAAAATACCTCTAAAAGGTGATCAGAGCATGTTGAAGGACAACATAGTATTCGTGGGCAACAAACCAGTTATGAACTATGTTCTCGCAGTAGTGACCCAGTTCAATAATGGAGCACAGGAAGTCGCGATCAAGGCACGGGGAAAAGCGATATCCAGGGCGGTTGATACGGCTGAAATAGCACTGAACCGTTTTTTGGACGGCGTCTCCAAGAAAGAGATACTGACTGCAACCGAGATCATAGACACGGACAGCGGTAAGACCAACGTATCAAGCATCGAGATTATCCTCACAAACCAGTGAGATATACGCGAGGCGAAATACACACCATTTTTTATCCAGATCTATTTCATTGTCGTCTGTTTGCAGTGTGCAAATGTTTTATATGGCTGTTATTTTTTCGATCAGGCGGCAATTTGAGTTTAATTTGTGATACTTCTGCCACCATAAAGGATTTATTGGGCTATACCTCATAGTATAATGGATGAGAGGCACGACTATCGCAGTACTTCTGATTGTCATTGCAGCCCTGGCTATTCCAGCCCTCGCGGCAGATGATGAGAAATACGGCTATATAAAAGTCGAAAATATGGATATTACACTCGATAAGGACCAGGCCAGTATCTATCTGGAATATACGCTTGATGAGCCGACCAGGGTTAT
>LKUF01000334.1 GCA_001412335.1 Methanolinea sp. SDB | reverse complement strand
GCCAAGGTAGCGATCTTCCCCTGATCTATCGGCCCGCTCCTACAGTGTTGGTCGGCATGACTTAAAAGAATTATTTCTGCGTACGGAGAGCCGGGAGACCAGTTGATCCCTCCATTCACGCCCTTTTAACAGAATAAGGGGGCTTGATCATCTTTTCCAGCTGCAAGAGAACCCTTTGCCGGGCATCCGCAATGGACGGGCGGGAGAGAACGCGCCCCCTGTCGATGAAGCGCTCGAGGAGCGGGACCGCTCCCGGCGGTGCAGGAGAAGCTGCAAGGAGCGTCATGCGCTTGCCCAATCCATCAACGAAAACCTCCTTTGCACCGCTTCTCTTCCCTCTCTTTGCACACTTCTCTCCGTCAATCTCGACGATGTCCATTGCAAAATCGATGACAGGGGCGTTGGCTATCGCTCCGCCGACCCCGAAGGCATCGACGATGTCACAATACTGCTCGATATGCTCACGCGTCACCCCACCTGATAGGAATATGCCCACATCGGAGAATCCGCGGGAATCAAGCTCCCATCTCACCTCCTCGAGTATCGCCCTCATGTCACCTCTCCGTGAGCGGGGTGTATCCAGCCGCACGGAGCAAGCACCACATGAGGCTGCGGCAAGAGACTCCCTCTTTTCATCGCAGAATGTGTCGCAGAGCATGACCCTCGGAATGTCGGCCGGGGCATACCGGTCAAAGGCACGGAATGCGTCTTCCGGCGACGCGTAACACATGACAAACGCATGGGGCATCGTGCCGGCCAGGGGGATACCTTCCGGGGAACAGGTATTGCTTGCGCCGTCAGCACCCCCTATCCAGGCAGATCGCTCGACCATCATCGAGATTGCAGGGTGCTGCCGACGCGACCCGAACGAGTAGACGGATCTCCCCCGTGCAGCCAGTTTCGTTGCAAGGGTCGCCGTGGCGATTCCGGATGCATGGCAGAGAAAACCCAGAACCGAGGTCTCGTAGCGGGCGAAGTCCCGGTACCTGCCCGAGATGCGCATCACGGGCTCGTTCGGATAGAAGAGGCTTCCTTCCGGCATGGCCAGAAGCGATACCGGCTTGTCCTCGAGAAGGCTGATAACATCGTCAAGCCCACAGAATACGGCCCATTCCCCCGGGAGCGAACCGGCGGTAATCTCCATCTCCACGTGGGGGTTCTTTCCCGAAAGCCCGAGAATCTCCTCCGTTCTCTGGAAATAGATATCGGTGCACTCGCCGTTCCGTATCCTTTCATCACTCACGGTTGCAAACCGGCCCATGCTACTACCATTCACCCTGACCGGTATTATTACGTGTTGGATTGTCTTCCGGACATTTCACCCGTGATAGCCTGCACCCGGGAAACCGAAAGCAACAACACCCCTGCGGGGTTTTATTATATGGGATGAATCGTGAGAGTTATAGACATATGTCCGGGTGAGAGACGATGCTTGGAATAATTGGTGGGACGAGCCTCCTTTTTTCGGATCTTCCACCGCTGGAGAAGAGGATCATTCATACCCCGTATGGCAACAGCGAGGTCCTGTACGGGGATTTTGCACTCGTGCTCAGGCACCAGGGCGATACCCCCCCGCATCGCATCAATTTCCGGTCACACCTTTCAGCCCTTGCAATTCTCGGTGTAGACCAGGTCATCGCAATCGGGTCAGCAGGTTCCTTAAAACAGGATATTGAGCCCGGCTCGATCGTGATACCGACCGATTACTATACCATGGCCCCGATTCCATCGATCCATGATCACAGCATCACCCACGTCCATCCCGGGCTTTCGGCCTCATTTGCCCGGAAGCTGAAGAGCGTGATTCCCGCGGCACGGCTCGGGGGCATTTATGTCCAGACCAGGGGTCCGAGGATTGAGACTGTCGCCGAGGTGCGGGACCTCTCACGGATCGCCGACATCGTGGGGATGACGCTTGCAAGCGAGGCCACTCTTGCTATTGAACTCGGGATGGAATTTGCTGCTCTCTGTACGATCGATAACTATGCGAACGGTCTTTCCGACGAGACGCTCACGTATGAGCATATTGTCGAGGTTGCGAACCAGTACAGGGAGAGGACCGACAGGATTCTTCAGGAAATCATCTCGCGATTTGCACAGGGGAATTGAGATGCACGATATCTACGGAAGACAGACAACCATACTCATCGAAAATGTTACGATCGGCAGCGGAGAGGTCGATATTTTCATCGCCTCCGACGGATCAATCGGCGATACAGGTCCGGGTATTGGAAAAAAATACAAAAATTCCGTTGAATTTACCATTGACGGGAGCGGAAAAGTGGCGCTCCCCGGGCTCGTCAACACCCACACCCATGCAGCAATGACGCTCCTTCGCGGGTTTGCCGATGATATGCCCCTGCAGGACTGGCTGACGGAAAAGATCTGGCCACTCGAGGCCCACCTGACAGGGGAAGATGTCTACCGGGGGACGAAGCTCGGATGCCTCGAGATGATCCGGACGGGGACGACGGCCTTCAATGACATGTATTTCTACATGGAGGATGCGGCCCGCGCCGTCGACGAAATGGGCATCCGGGCAAATCTTGCATACGGATTCATCGATCTCTTCTCCCCCGAAAAGCGGGAGGCAGAGATTGCCGCGACTGAAAAACTGGTAAAAACCATCAAATCGATGAACAATCCACGGATCCGTCCGTCGGTCGGCCCGCATGCGATCTACACGGTATCAAAGGAAGGCCTCTGCTGGCTCGCCGGTTTTGCCAGGGAGGAGGATATCGGGATCCACGTCCATTTGAGCGAGACAGAGAAGGAGGTGAATGACGCTGTCTCACAATGGAACAGGCGACCATCCGCGGTCCTTGATGACGCAGGCCTCCTGACCGGACACACCGTCGCTGCGCACTGCTGCTGGCTCGACCGCGATGAATGCATCCTCCTTGGAAAGAGGGGGGTCTCCGTCTCGCACAACCCGGTGAGCAACATGAAACTTGCCACGAACAGGGCGATGCCGTACCACTGGTTGAAAGAGGCCGGTGCGAACCTCTCCTTCGGCACCGACGGGTGTGCATCGAACAACAACCTCGATCTCTTCGAAGAGATGAAGACCGGAGCCATTCTCCAGAAGTTCTTCTGGAACTCTCAGACACTTCTCCCGGCGGGTGAAGCCCTCTCCATGGCAACCGCAGGTGGAGCACGGGCGCTCGGCCTGGATTCCGGGATACTGGAGAAGGGACGACCGGCCGATATCATCCTCCTCGACCGGGATATTGTCTGCAACACCCCCTTCCACAACCTGGACTCAAACATCGTCTACTCCTGCAGCGGAAGTGCCGTGGACACGACAATCTGCGACGGCAGGGTGCTCATGAAGGACAGGAAGATCCCGGGAGAAGAGACCATCATCAGGGACGCCGCCCGTGCCGCAAGGCAACTTGTGGAGAGAGCCGAGTCGGGCGGCTGATACCAGCCCCATGTTCCCCGAAGTGCCGGCGATCAGGAGGATATCTCAATTTTTCCCGGATCATGGCGTTTTGAAGAGTGTGACTGATCCGGACACGCAGACGAAAACGAAAAATGGCTCTTCGCTACCTGGTGCGGGTAGGATTGATGAACCGGATACATTTTGTGGGG
>LKUF01000333.1 GCA_001412335.1 Methanolinea sp. SDB | reverse complement strand
CGGTCATACAGGTCGGCGATGCGGGCAAGTCGCTCGAGATCGGTCTCGCTGATGGGGGGTCGCGGCTCCTCCCCGCCCTCCGGGGTCCCGGTTCCCTCCTCGAAGATGACCGAGAGGGCGTCGGAGAGTGTCTCCTGCATGGTCAGGCGGTCGTTGTATACCACGATGACCCTCTTTAACTGCGGGAGCGTGCCTCTCTCGCTAGCCTCGAGATAGAGCGGCTCGACGTAGAGCAACGAATTCTCTATCGGGATGATCAGCGTGTTTCCCCGGACGACATCGGATCCGGACTGGGACCAGAGGGTTATATCCTGCGAGATTGCAGTGTCCTGGTCGATCCTCGCCTCCACCTGCATTGGTCCGTAGGTGAGCTCCTGCTTGGAGAACTGGTAGACAAGAAGGTCTCCATAGACAGGCTGGTCGGAACGGGCCGCCATCCACCCGATCAGGTTCTCCTTGTTTCTCGGGGTGAATGGGAGCATCATGATGAACTCTTCCTTCTCCTCGCCGGGGAGTTTCATAATGATGTAGTAGGGGACCATCTGCTGCCTCTGCTGGCGGTAGAGCTCGTCAGGGATGACCCAGGCGTCTTCCCTGTTGTAGAAGACCCGCGGGTCCTTCATGTGGTATATGGTGTAGAGCTGGGCCTGTATCCGGAAGAAGTCTTCAGGGTACCGGAGGTGCGAACTGAGCGAGTCCGGCATCTCTTCGATCCCCTGGAAGACGCCGGGGAACATCCTGTCATAGGTCGATATCATCGGGTCCGCCGGGTCGATGATGTAGTAGGAGACGTCCCCGTTGTAGGCATCCACGACCACCTTCACGCTGTTCCTGATGTAGTTCAACCGCTCTCCCGACCCGATGTTCCATGCCATCACCGGTTCGGAATACGGGTATGCATCGGTGGTCGTGTATGCATCGATGATCCAGTAGAGTCTCCCGTCTGCAACAACGATGTAGGGGTCGGTGTCATAGGAGAGAAACGGGGCAATCTGTGCAGTTCTTTCGGCGACATTCCGGTTGAAAAGCAGCCGGCTGTCGGGTGTCAGCGACCCGGAGACCAGCAGTTCGATCGAGTTGAATTTTATCGCATAGACCAGTTTCTTCACAATTCCGTCAAGTGCAACGCCACCGGAGCCGTCATAATCGGTGTAGAT
>LKUF01000332.1 GCA_001412335.1 Methanolinea sp. SDB | reverse complement strand
ACCCGGGTCACGACGACCCGCCATTCGGCAGAATCGATGCCTGCGGTCTCCCAGGCGGCGGTCTTGGTGACGTTCCTGTTCCAGTTCTTATCCCAGAACGTGTATTCCCCGGAACCGGAAGGCTCGGCCAGGATCCGCCCGAAGATCTCCTGGAGGGCCGGGTCGGCATAGGCGGGATCGGAGAGGAGGTTCTTCCCGATCTCTTCCTTCGTCGTGTCGTAGATGACCGTCCCGTCGGCCTGTGCGACCCAGACGTCGTAGTCCGTCCCGGTGATCACCGGTGCGATACACCGCTCGATGAGGTCTTCTGGCTTGTACGTGATGTCGGTGTACCCGAGGTACTCCCCCCTGGCTGAGAAGACAGGCTGGCTCTGCGAGATCCCGGTGAATCCTTCGGCCATCACGAAGACGTCTGAGACGATCGGCACCTGCTCGGTGTTCGCCTTCTGCACCTGCGGCTGGTACGAGAGGTCCATCCCGATGATCTCCTCGTAGTTCTTCGGTGCGGCGGCGACGACGACACCCTCCTTCGTGATGACGAGCGAGGAGACGGCC
Source organism: Methanolinea sp. SDB (assembly GCA_001412335.1). GTDB lineage: Archaea > Halobacteriota > Methanomicrobia > Methanomicrobiales > Methanospirillaceae > SD8. Next base: position 872 of record LKUF01000332.1, on the reverse strand, counting down.
CACGGGTAGTCGAGCAGGGTCTCTCCGAGGACCTCTTCGGCTTCGGGCCCGGAGAGCCCGGTCACCGCGAGGGCCTGGGCGTTTTCACCAACGGCTCCCCGGAGCTCCATGAGTCCTCTATCGATGGATGTGACCAGCTCTTCGGCCGTCATCTCCATCGCTGTCTTTTCTGGTGCTGCTTCCCGGTCCGTGCAGCCGGCGGCGAGGACCAGTGCGGCAATTGCGAGTGATATGAGGATGAGATGGGGGATTTTCATGGAGAGGTATTGATTCTGGTGGGAATTATGGTTTCCCAATTGGTGGTGAGCGGGGGTTCGAGTGGACACCCAAGCTCCGGTGGTTCACGATGGTTATAACTGATACCAAACATAGGTATGTCACCGGATTGCAGTTCATGAAAAAGGGCAGGCAGTCTGCCGGGTGTGAAATACCATGGTCGAAATATCATACAGGATCCCGACACACAAGGGCGAGGTGCTCGGCTTCATCTGGATCCGGATCACGACACGGGTCCCCGAGGTCCTGGTAAACTCGATCCTGAAGAACAACGACATCCCCCCAATGGAGAGGGATTTTGGGTATTCGGTCCATGACCTCGATTTCGAGCGGTTAGTCGAGATCAAGTACCCCATAAAGGACCGGTTCTATCCTACCCAGCCAATCTGGACGTCGATCGAGGAGATCGCGTCACTCGAGGATGAGTGAACTGCCGTTCTTTCCTGATATATTTTTTATGGACGGGAATGAGATGAGGGAAATCACACAATCCATGAGGGATGGCAGATTTCCTAGCAGTGTTCCTGCTTGAATACACCATGTCAGTGGAATCAGGCTTTTGTGTTCCCTGAAAGATGTCAGTGGAATCAGGCTTT
>LKUF01000331.1 GCA_001412335.1 Methanolinea sp. SDB | reverse complement strand
TCGGAACACTCGATCGTGATATCGGCATACTTCTCGTAGAGCGGGACCCGCTCCTCGTACATCTGGCGGAGGCTCTGGCCGGGGAGGAGGACGATCCCGCGGGTCGTGATGTTCTTCAGCCTCCTCTCCATCTCGCCACACGATATCTCCAGGTACACGACCACGCCTGTGGCTTTCAGGTGCGCCATCGCAGCATCGCTTAAGACCACGCTTCCGCCCGTCGCGATCACCGCATTTTTGGGACAAAGGGAGAGGATCGTCTCCTCCTCGATCGCGTGGAACGCCGCCGGTCCCTCCTCGTCAAGTATCTCCTGGAGCAGTCTCCCGGTTCGTTCCTGGACCAGGATGTCGGTATCGACAAACTGCATCCGAAGCGCCTTTGCGAGGATGACTCCTGCGGTGCTCTTCCCTGCGCCCGGCATACCGATGAGGACGATGTTTTTCATGATTCAGGAGTTTATCGGGGGTATCCTGTCACTGCCCTGCAATCCGCCATTCTCCCGCCGGCACCGTGATCTCGAAGCGGGCCCCGGCGCCCTCCTCTCCCGTCTCCCTGATGGAGATCCCGGTAAGGGAGAGGATCTCCCTGACAAGGAAGAGCCCGAGCCCGGTATTTTTTCCAACCCCTTTTTCGAAGATCCGTTCCTTTTCACCGGCCGCGATGCCGCATCCGTTATCCTCCACGAGTATGACGAGGTCCCCGTCGGACTGGCGGGACGAGATCCGGACCCCGGTGACATGCCGGCCATGGCGGACAGCGTTGTCAAGGAGATTGGAAAATACCTTCGGAAACATCGGGTCGGCGAACACTTCAGTGCCGGCAGGAAGGTCGCGGGTGAACGTGACCCCTTCGGGGAGGATACCCTCTGCAGACGATTCGAGCACTGCGGGGAGGTCATGCCAGGCAGGAGCTTCTGCACCGATATTCTCGTACTCCCTGGTGAACTGTATCATGCCGGCGATCCTCTGGCTCGCACTCCCGATGCGGGAGAGCCGGTCTCTTTGGGAGGGGTCATCGATCTCCGTTTCCAGGAGACCGGTAAACCCGTTTATCACCAGGAGCTGGTTGCTGATATCATGCCGGGTTATGCTTGTCAGGAGGTTGAGCTTCCTGTTTGCCTTCCGTAACGCGTCTTCCGCCTGTTTTCTCGAGGTGATGTCCCTCATCACGCCCATCACCCCCCGAAGTTGCCCGCTCCTGTCAAAGACCGGGTTGACCACCGTCTCTGTCCAGACAGTGGAGCCGTCCCTGCACCGGAATTCGAGGTCCATGACCTGGCTTCCCGGAAGTGGCCCCTCTCCCTGCACCGCGGAAAGCCCCTCCTTCCGGCTTTCCATCAGCACCTGGAACGACTCCTCCGTCAGTGCGTCGCGTAAGGATTCTCCCGTAGCCTCTTCGGGGGTAATGCCCCGGAGCGCCGTGACCGATGGCGAGATGTAGGTGAGGCGCATATCGAGATCCGCCGTCCAGATGACGTCCTGGATATTGTCGGCAAGCATACGGTACTTCTTCTCGCTCTCCCGGAGTGCATCTTCGGTCTCTTTCCGGTCGGTGATATCCCGGAGGATCCCGGATATCCCGATGACATGTCCGGATTTATCCTTTAATGCGACACCGTTGTCTTCCAGCCAGCGTATCCTGCCGGATTTGTCCATTGCACGGAAGACCGTTCGTGTTGCCTGCCCGGCTGAGACAGTCTTTTCAAGGTCGGCGAGAACCACGGGCAGGTCTTCATCCACGATAAACGACGAGAGATTGCGGGATACGATCTCGTCCGGAGAATACCCGTACCGGGATATCTGTGGGCTGATACTCGTGATTCTTCCCATGAGGTCAGTGGTATAGATGATATCGTTGGTATTCTCCACCAGCAGACGATATCTTTCCTCGCTCTCATGGAGAGCCTTCTCGGCATGTTTCACACTCGTGACGTCGGTCAATACATTGAGAATTGCAGGAGATCCGTCAAAACTGATGACCGTTCCACGTATACTGACAATCCGGGGTTTCCCATCCCTGGCGATGAGTTCGAGGAAGTACGGTTCTTCAATACCGCCTTCAAGTCTTGTACGGATTGCACCAGGAATCTTCGGGTGATACTCCGGAGCGATAAACTTCAGGATTGGCTGGCCTACAGCCTCCTCGGTCTGCCATCCCATGGTATCGCTCATGGCAGGGTTGACATAGAGAATTATTCCATCGCGGTGCACGACGATGAGGTCGGGAAGGTGGTCGAGGATAGCACGGACCTTCGCCTCGCTCGCTTTGAGCTCTTCCTGGACCTGCTTGAGCTCTGTCACGTCAACCATCGAGGCAATACTGTTGCCTGTTCCCGGGATGACGTCAACATGGACAAAACCGAAATGCACCTGCTTTTTTGCATCAATCAGCCTGCATTCATAGATGTTCGGGGCAGCGGCAGGGTCACCGCGACGGGTATAATGGTACCCTTTCATCCGTTCGACATCGTCCCCGTGGATGAATGCAGTCCAGCTCATGGTATTCTCCTGTTCTGAAAGTGGAACACCTGTCAGCCTTTCCCATTGGGCATTTGCCCGGAGAATGGTGGTGTCAGGCCCTATCAGGATGGTTGCCGTGCCGGTATTTTCAAAGACCGTCCGGTACAGGTTCTCGGATCGTTTCAGCTCTTCCTCTGACCGTTTCTGCTCCGTGATATCACGGAAGATCCCCTCGATACCTGCTACCCTGCCGTCGTTGCCATACAAGGTATGACTGTTGGCAGAGACGGTGACGATTGCACCATTCCGATGTAAAAGGTTCATTTCAAAGTCCCGGACCGCTCCCCTCTCCTCTATCGCATCGATCATCTGCCTCCGATCGTCAGGGTTGGCAAACAGCGTTTCGGCAAGGTTCTTTCCAAGAATGCTGTCGGTGGGATCGTATCCCAGGAGGTGGTATCCCGAGGGAGAGAACATGATGAGATTGCCGTCCGGATCACAGCGATAGTAGACATCCTGGATGTTCTCAAGGATCATGCGATACGTCTCTTCACGCTCCTTCAACGACGCTTCCGCCCGGCGTCTTCGCACGCCCTGCCGGATCTTGTGCACGAGCTCGGCGAACTGGGCCTTCGGGTCACCGCCCTTCTGGAGGTAGAAGTCCACACCCTCGTTCAAAGCCCGGATGACGACGTCCTCGCGGCCGCGCCCGGTGAAGAGGATGAACGGGATGTCCCCGAACCGTTCCCTGACTGCCCGTAAAAATACGATCCCATCCATGCCAGGCATCATGTAATCAGAGACGATGGCATCGTAAGATGCGATCCCGGGATCAAGGAGCGCTTTCTCTGCAGATACCGAGATCCCGACCTCGAACTCGCCCGACCGCTCCAGGTAGAGTTTCGTTATATCCAGGAGGTCGGGTTCGTCATCGACATAGAGGACTCGTATCCGGTCATCCATCTTATATAAATTGTTCTCCCGCATTGTATCTGTTTCGATGCCGGAATTCCTGCAAAGAATGCTCCGTCCCATGATTACGTCTCCAGATGTGCCAGGAAGACGCAATCATGGGCCGGCTGCCGCGGGTCGGGGGCGGGGCCGGCAGATGATGGCCCGGATGACCGGATCCGGACGTTCTTCTCCATCTCCCTGATCCGGTTGCACGAGCATGTGTATCCCCGGGTGCCTCCAAGGAAACCTCTTTAATCACCCGGATCGCATTTTCAGGCGATTATTCGGTTATTCTCTGCCAGGGAGATCCATCGGGCGGCGCACCGGTGTGGATCTGTCATGACCTGCCCTCTCGCCCCCTCAACACACGATCCATGCCTCAACCGGCCGATTTCGAGGAAACGTATATATACTATATAAATCTCTATTGTTTTGAGGTAATCAAGGTGGCAGATTTACCCAT
>LKUF01000330.1 GCA_001412335.1 Methanolinea sp. SDB | reverse complement strand
GGCCGCAAGATATCCCCCGAAGGCGCCTCCTTCATGGACGGCGTCGCCAACAGGGTTGTTGCGGGCGAGACAGCGAAGAGCGCAGTATCCGCTGAAGAATAGAGGTGTTGCCTATGGATGACGGTGAGCTTGCAGAGTTGAGAAGGAAGAAGATGGCTCAGCTCCAGCAGCAGGCTGTCGATCAGCAGTACATGCAGGAAGAGATGGAACGCCAGAAAGAGGTTGAAGAGCGAGTCCAGCTCATTCTAAAGCAGGTACTGGAACCAGAAGCACGAGAGCGGTTGAATACGATAAAATTGACCCGACCCGATTTTGCCAGGAGCATCGAGCAGCAACTGGTCATGCTTGCCCAGAGTGGCAGGTTGAAGTCCAAGATCTCGGACGACCAGTTGAAGGGGCTGCTCCAGCAGCTGACCCCGGCAAAGCGGGATTTCAATATCCGTAGAAAAGGATGAAAGCAGGAGTACTCTTCAGTGGGGGAAAGGACAGCGGACTTTCAGCAGTCCTGCTGTCACGCGACTACGAGATCGAATTGAACAGTTTCGTCTTCGATCCGGATCGTTCCATCTCCCATCTCGAGGACGCTGCACGAATCCTTGGATTTCCCCTGAAAAAACGAGTGTTTCCAGATGATTTACTGGATACTGCGGTAAATACCATCCAGGCCTGCGGGTTTCCCAACCAGGCCATACAGATGGTACATATCCGTGCGCTCGAGATCCTGGCCAGGGAGTACGAAGTTATTGCCGACGGAACCCGCTTCGATGACCGGGTTCCCAGGCTTACGAGAGACGAGGTTCTCTCCCTGCAGGACAGGTCCGGCTGCAGTTACGTCCGCCCCCTTCTCGGCTACGGGAAGAGGGAAGTGGACCGGCTTGCAGCACGGCACCTGAAGGTACAGTACGGGGAGTCGGGCACTCTGGAGAACGGCGACTATGAAAGAGAGATCAGGGAAGAGATGGAAAGGCTCGGGAAGGTTCCGGAACGGTTCTTCCCGGACCGCCATCGCCAGTCGCTTGTCATCGGCAGAGTATAAGAACGAGGGTGATAATTCATGAGCAAAACGACAAAAGGATACAAGATCCGACTTGGAAAAGCATGTGAACAGAACAGGCGCGTACCTTCGTGGGTGATGCTCCGTACCAAGAGGAAAGTGACATCCCACCCCAAGAGGCGCAACTGGAGACGGAATACGCTGAAGGTGTAACATGGCCGAGAAACTGCAGGAGCAGATCTATATCATCCCATTGAGGGACGCAAAGCGTGCACCCAGGTGGAAGAGAAGCAATGCCGCCATCAAGGATATCAGGAAGTACCTTGCCAGGCACATGAAGAGCGCCGATGTGAAACTTGACATGAGCATCAATGAACATATATGGGAGAGGGGAAGCCAGAAGCCGCCTTCGAGGATCCGCGTCAGGGCAATGAAGTTCGAGGACGGGCAGATTCAGGCTGAACTTGCCGAGGAATAGGCACATGGATAAGACCATCTCATTCGGCGGTGATCCGAATATCGGGGTTTTTTCCCGGGTATTTGACGACCTTGCGGTCATTCCGCCTACGGCGCCGGCCGAATTTGCTTCTGCGCTGAAAGATAACCTTGATGTGGAGATCGTAAAGACAACCATCCAGGGATGCGAGATCATCGGCTCACTCCTTTGTGGAAACAGCCGGGGTTTCGTTGTAAGCGGCCTTGCTACCGTTGATGAGATTGGCGCACTGAAGGAATATGGTGACATATACCTGTTGACCCACACCATGAACGCAGCCGGCAATGTCATAATGACAAATGGCCATATCGCCGTCGTTCATCCTGATATGCCGGCAGGCATGGCCCAGGAGATTGGAGAATTTCTCGGGACAAAAATCCTGCATCTCTCTCTTGGAGGCATAAAGACGGTGGGAATGGCCGGAGTGGCTACCGACAGGGGCATCATGGTTCACCCGCGGAGCAGCGGCCAGGAGATCCGGATGCTCGAAGAGGCGGGCGAAATCCCGGTGGGCACCGGTTCTGTTGGCATGGGAAGTGGACTGGTCGGCGCAGGCCTTCTGGTGAACAGAAACGGGTATCTTGCCGGTTCCGGGACCTCAGGTTTCGAGCTTGGCAGGGTCGAGGATATTTTTGGATTTCTGGAGTGATCAAATGGACGAGAAACAGTTCGAAGTGAAAGGTACCTTCAAGATTGGCGACGAGTGGCACCCCTACACGAAGATCATCACTGCGCCCAACGAGGCACAGGCGCAGGAGAGGACATTTGCAGTGATTGGGAGCAAACACCGGCTGAAAAGAAGGTATATCACAGTGAATACCATTCGTGTACAAGATGGTGAATAACGTGGAGAAGGTTGACCCCCGGGAGCTTCAGTCGCTCCAGCTCTACCTGAACGAATACAGGCAGCAGGCAGAGATATTTTCCCAGCAGCTGGCGATCCTTGAGGAGGGGAGAATGGAGGCTGCGGCAGCTATAGAAGCCATGAAAGGGCTCCTTGAAGCTGGAGAGAGCACGATTCTTCTCCAACTGGGGGGCGGTGCGAGCGTGCCCGTCCGGGTTGACAACCCGGAGAAGATCCTGGTCAATATCGGGGCCGAGGTCGTCGTTGAGCGATCAAACGAGGAGGCAGTCGAGTTCATGAAGGACCGCATCACCGAGATGGAAGCCTCGTCAAAGAAGGTCGCAGAGACCCTTGAGCGTGTCCGTGCCCAGATGATGGAGATCGGCAGGCGCCTCGAGATGGGTTATCAGCAGGCCCAGATGGCTCAGATGGCACATGCCGGACCGGTACCTGCACCTGAATCCGACGAGGAATAAGACCGGGGTTAGGTGGGGATGTTCGAAGGTCTCCGGTCACGGCTGCAAAAGATCCAGGGCAGACTGGAAGAGAATATTGAGACCGCTTCAGCGGGCGCTGAGCCTGCTTCACCCCCCCCGGGGCCGGCTCCCGCTGAGAAAGGCCCGGGTATGATGGACAGGGTAAAGGTCCTTGTCACCGACCGAGAGTTCTTCATATCCGAGGACGATGTCAGCGAACCTCTTTTTGAACTAGAGATGGTGCTCCTCGAAAGCGACGTTGCGCTTCCGGTCACCGAGGAGATCATATCGCTCGTCAGGAAGAACCTCACCGGGCAGCGGAGAAAGATCGGTGAATCTGTCGACGAAATCGTCTTCTCAGCCCTCCATGATGCGCTCATGCAGGTGCTCGGAGACGGCTTTGACCTTCCTGCATATATCAGGGGACACGATCGCCCGGTAAAGATCCTCTTCACCGGTGTGAACGGAACCGGGAAGACCACAACCGTCGCAAAGATCGCGTCTTTCCTGAAAAAAAATGGATTTTCAGTTGTCATCGGCGCAGGAGACACCTTCAGGGCAGGGGCCATCGAGCAGATCGACGAGCATGCCCGCCGGCTCGGGATCAAGATCATCCAGCACCAGCATGGGGCCGATCCATCGGCGGTTCTCTTTGATGCCGTCCAGTACGCATCTGCGCACAATGTAGACGTGGTGCTTGCGGATACTGCCGGGAGGTTCCACAACCGGGCCAACCTTATGAACCAGCTGGACAAGATCCGGAGGGTCATGAAACCTGACCTTATCGTCTATGTCGACGAGGCTGTTGCGGGAAACGACGCCGTTGTGCGGGCCTATGAATTTGAGAAATCCGTTGGAGCCGATGCCGTGATCCTCACCAAGGCCGACATGGATTCCCGGGGCGGGGCGGCGATCTCAATAGCCCATACTATCGGAAAGCCGCTCATGTTTCTCGGGGTCGGCCAGGGGTATGACGACATCATGCCGTTCGAACCGGCCGCAGTGATAGGCGAACTCTTCGGGGGGTCGAAAGAAAATGCTTGACCGTCTTGGAACATCGCTCAAGGACGCTCTCAAGAAACTGGCAGGAAAGACGGTTGTCGATCGAGCTGCCGTGGACGAGCTGGTAAAGGACCTTCAGCGGGCCCTCATCCAGGCCGATGTGAACGTCAAGCTCGTCATGGCCCTCTCCCAGGCCATCAAGACGCGTTCACTGGAAGAAGAGCCTCCGAAAGGGATGAGCGTCAGGGAACACGTGCTCCGTATCGTCTACCAGGAGCTCGTCAGGCTGATGGGCCCGACGGGCGAGGTGAAGCTCGGCCCCCAGGTCATCCTGATGGCGGGTCTCCAGGGGAGCGGAAAGACCACCACCACGGCCAAGCTTGCACGGTTCTTCCAGAGAAAGGGGCTTCGTGTCGCGGTCATCTGTGGTGATACGTTCAGACCGGGCGCCTACGAGCAGCTCTCTACACTCTGTTCACGGATACATGTCCCCTGTTTTGGCGATCCCACCGACAAGGACGCACGCAAGCTGGTTCGTGAGGGGCTGAAAGCGCACGCAGGAACAGAGGTGGTCATTATCGATACCCAGGGAAGGCATGCCCTCGAAGCCGACCTCATCCAGGAGATCATCGATATCAACACCCTCTCGAACGCGACGCACCGCTGGCTCGTTATCGATGCCGCACTCGGCCAGCAGGCAAGCGAGCAGGCCAGGCGGTTCCATGAAGCCATTGATATCGACGGAGTCATCATAACAAAGATGGACGGGACCGCAAAGGGTGGCGGTGCCCTATCGGCCGTAGCCGAGACGAAGAGCGGGATCGTGTTCATCGGCAGTGGTGAGACGATCGAGGACCTGGAGAGGTTCGACCCCGACGGGTTCATATCGCGTCTCCTCGGGATGGGCGATTTGAGAGCACTTGTCGAGCGTGCGGAAGAGAGCATTTCAGAGGGCGAAATCGATGTCAATGCCATGATGCGGGGCAAATTCACCCTCCGCGACATGTACAAGCAGCTGGAAGCGGTCAACAGGATGGGTCCCTTAAAGCAGATCATGAGCATGCTCCCCATGGGGAACCTGGAATTGCCCGGCGAGGCATATGACATGACCAGCGCGAAGATGGCGAAGTACCGGATCATCATGGACTCGATGACCGCGGCAGAGCTCGATGAGCCGTCCCTTCTCTCCAGTTCACGCGTTCAGCGTATTGCTATCGGGGCAGGGGCCACTCCCGACGAGGTCAGGGAGCTTTTGAAATACTACAAGACGATGAAGCGCGCCCTCAAGGGTGTGAGAGGCGGCCAGGGCAAGTTCAACATGCAGCGCATGATGAAACGCTTCGGCGGGATGTAGACGGATGATACGGATTGCCGTGGTGGGTCACCTGGCCCGGACATCAGGAGACTTCAGTGTCAATGATCTTCCCGGTTCGGCCGGCCGCATGGACGTGCTCTGCAGGTGTGTCAACTCCTCCTTCTTCCTCTCACACGATCTCCGGAGAGACGTGGAATGCTACCTCGTGCTGTGCGGGGGTCCCGCCACGGATAAGATGATCAGGATATCGGGAGAGGGTGTCCGTCACCTGAACCCTGACGAGCGAAGCACCGGGGCGTTGTTGAAACGCGCCCTCTCACTCCCGGTCGGAACGAGCTTTCGGGAAGCGTCGCCCGGCATCCAGGTCCGGTGCGGAGGGCTGGCAGACCTTGCTTCAGAGTTCTCTTTTGCTATCCTCGACGAGGCTGGAGGCGATATCAGGGATGAACCCGAACTGCCCGAAGCCTTCCTCTTAAGCGACCATCTCAATTTTACCGGGGAGGAGCGCGGGATACTGTCTGATCTTCCGTCATACTCGGTTGGTCCGCTCTCGCTGCACGCCGACCATGCCATAACCGTCCTCTTAAACGAGGTGGACCGGAGGCGGATGATATGACGGATGATCTCCTCGATATGGTGGAGGCAATCCTCTCCTACGGTCCCATATGCGACCACTGCCTGGGCAGGTTCTTTGGAAAACGTTCTTTTGGACTCTCCAATGAAGAAAGAGGCCGCTCTCTCCGTATCGCATACTGCATCGGGAGGAACAGGCCATATTCCAGGGAGACTGAACCGTGCTGGATCTGCCAGGACCTCTTTTTTTCGGTGGACGAATGGGCAGAGAAAGTGGTTGAGGCCATCGGTGAACGGGAGTATTCGACATTCTTGATAGGGACACGGGTTCCACCCCTGATGGCGGAATGCGAGGAGATGGTGTGGAGCGATCTCTCTCTCCTGGGGCCTGAACCGCTCAAGTCAGAGATGAACAGGGAGGTTGGGAAGGCCGTGTCATCCCTGACCGGGAAGGATGCGGATCTTGCCCGGCCCGACATCGTCGCCATTCTCGATATCTCGGGAGGAAACGTCGAGATCCAGGTAAATCCCGTATTCTTCCATGGACGGTATAAAAAACTCGAGCGGGGGATTCCCCAGACACACTGGGACTGCAGGATTTGCCGGGGAAAAGGATGCGAACGGTGCAATTTTACCGGGAAACAATACAGCGACTCGGTGGAGGAACTGATAGGAAGACCGGTAATGCGGATGTTTGAGTCGGAGGGAGCGGTCCTGCACGGTGCCGGGCGGGAGGACATCGACGCACGGATGCTTGGTACCGGACGACCGTTCGTGATGGAGGTGGTATCGCCCCGGAAGCGCACTCTCGGGCTACCGGATCTCGAGGCATCCATCAACCAGGCGGCGGCTGGAAGGGTTTCTGTAACCCTGGAACAGTGGAGCAGCAGGGACGGGGTGGAAACCATTAAATCGGACAAGGGGTATAAAAAATACAGGATCCTGGTCGAGGTTGACGGCCCCTTACCGTTATATGAGCTTAAATCAGGCCTGCAGGCCCTCAAAGGGGTGACAATACACCAGCGCACGCCGCAGAGGGTTGCTCACCGGAGAGCGGATAAGGTAAGGGAACGCCGGGTTCTTGATATCGAGTATACTGGTGAAGAGGATGACCGATTTGTAATCGAGGTCACCGGAGAAGCCGGCCTCTACATCAAGGAACTCGTATCCGGGGATGACGGGAGGACAAGACCCAGTCTAGCCGAGATCCTTGGCAGACCTGCACGAGTGGTCACACTTGATGTGATGCAGGTAGAATAAATATAAACGGAGGAAAGATATGGCACATCACAACGGCCCACGCAAGAAGACACGGTATAAGTTCAAGAAAGATCTGAGAAAGCGGGGAATCACACCTGTAACGTCGGTGATCCAGCAGTTCGAGATAGGACAGAAAGTGCACGTAGTCTGCGAACCCAGTGTTCAGAAAGGAATGCCTCACCGGAGGTTCCATGGGAAGACCGGAACGGTCGTCGGCCAGCGTGGCCGTGCATGGCTTCTTTCTATCAGGGATGGCAATTCGGAAAAAGTTGTCATCGCAAGACCGCAACATCTAAAAGCTCAAAGGTAACAATCTGCATCTGGTAATTGGCATGAAAGTAAAGGGAATTCTTAGCGAAGAGAAGATAACGCTTCCAGAGCTCAAAGAGATTCTCATCAAGGTAGAATCGGAGCGCATCGATGCTGGCAAGGAGATGTCATATGAACTTCGCAAGAGTATTGAACATGCCAACCAGCTCTCAAAGACATCAGCGGAGAGCTCCCGAGCACTTGTCGGGGAGCTTCTCGAACAGGAGAAGATGAAACCCGAGATTGCATTCCGGATCGCGAATGTCATGCCCAGAACCAGGGACGAGCTCAGGGCCATTTACGCAAAGGAGAAGTTTACCCTAACCGGCGAAGAGCTCGACGGCATAATCGAGATCGTCAAGGCGCATTATTGAGGAGGCCGGTATGAAGACTGATAAAAAAGAAGTCAATGCTATAGTTCTGGACGTCCTCCTCAAGGGGCACCCCGATGATCCGAGACCTGTTTTCAAACGAGAACCGCTTGTCCAGGCGGTCGGTACCGCGCAGTTCAAGCTCCTTGAACTGGTACCGAAAGGCTTGGATATCCAGATTCACGAGAGCGTCTATATCGGGGACGGTGAGCGGGAGAAGATCGAACGGGTGAAGCGGAGGATCGGCTACGATGAGCTGACCCAGACGGCAAAAATCGAGCTCCCCTTCGTTGTCGAAAAGATCGTGCAGCAAAAAGAGAGCGAATATGTCCAGTTTTTTAACAGATCGATCTCGATAAGCCCGAAATTGCACATGCTCCACCTTCTCCCTGGAATCGGCAAGAAACTGATGTGGGAGATCCTCGAAGAGCGTGAAAAGAAGCCTTTCGAGAGTTTTGCCGAGATAAGCCAGCGGATAAAATCCATACCCCACCCGGAAAAGATGATAATCTCCAGGATTCTTGAAGAGCTCGAGGATCAAAATATCAAGTATCACCTCTTCACGTCAAGATGAAAGCACCGAGAGATCAGCACTTCCTGGTCGATCCCCGTGCGATAAATCGGATTGCGGATGTCGTAGATATCCGCGATCGCGATGTGCTGGAGATAGGGCCGGGCAAAGGTGCCCTGACTCGGGCACTTCTCGAGAGGGGTGCGCGAGTGCGTGCGGTTGAGGTCGACAGGGAGCTCGTGGAAGATCTAAAAGTCCTTTTTTCAGATGATATCGCCGCCGGCCGCTTCCAGCTCACCCATGGAAACGCGACGAAATGCCCGTTGCCGCCATTTGATATCGTCGTCTCGAACCTGCCGTATTCAGCCTCATCAAAGATCACCTTCAGGCTGCTTGATATCGGCTTTGAGGTAGCAGTACTGATGTACCAGCGGGAATTTGCATTGCGGATGGTTGCCCCCACGGGGACCCCTGAATGCGGCAGGCTCTCTGTCATGGTGCAGACCTACTGCTGTGTCGAGCCCGTCTTCGATCTCCCCCCGCATTGCTTCTCGCCGCGTCCCCAGGTGAAGTCCACGGTTGTGAAGATTACACCGAGAGGGCCAATCTTTCCCATCAGTGACAGGACACTCTATGCAGACGTCGTGCGGGCGCTCTTTGCCCACAGGCGAAAGACGGTAAGGAACTGTATCAGGAGTGCCGGGGGGATTCTCACGAAGCCCTCTATCGATACGCTCCTCCGGGAGCTTCCCGACGAGATTCTTGCCGTGCGGCCCGAGGAACTGTACCTGGAAGATTTTGCCACCATGACGAACGTGATCGCGAGATGAGTCCAGACCAGGTATACCCTCCGCGTGAGGATACCTATCTCCTTGCCCGGGCGGCGATCTCCGAGGCCGGTGAGAGTGACTTCGTGCTCGAGGTCGGGACAGGGAGCGGATATATAGCCCGATCCCTGCAGGAGTCGGGTATCAGGGTGCTGGCGACAGATATCAATCCCCACGCGGTGAAAGCCGCGAGATCGGAAGGCCTGGATGTGGTCAGGACGGACCTCTTCATGGGTATCAGGGGTCCCTTTGACCTGGTCGTCTTCAATCCGCCGTACCTGCCCACGAGAGCGGAAGAACGGATAGATGACTGGCTCGAGTGTGCCCTTGACGGAGGGCCTGACGGCAGGTCGGTCATACGGCAGTTTGCAGAAGAAGTATCAGGCCACCTCTCCCCCGGCGGCAGGGTGCTCATCCTCGTCTCGTCGGTCACGGGATTCGAGGAGGTGATGGCCCTCTTCCGAAAGCAGGGATTCCAGGTTGACATATATCAAAAAGAACGTGTATATGACGAGGATCTCGTGGTGCTGAAGTGCAGCATGAAAACTGGTGGATAAAAAACCGGTTGTGTCTGCGCGGGATCAAAAAATTGGGGAATATCAGAAGAAGATGGTTCCGGAACCCTGCCCACAGCTTGGGCACGCCCTGGAAAAGACCGGTATGGGACGTGGGGTATATTCGGGTCTTTCAGTCACGTTATGCTCCGGCAGATCGTACACCCTCCCTGTCGGCGGTTGCCAGTTGCCTATATCGCTGTTGAGGAGCGAGGCTATGCGTTCCGAGGCAGATACCTGGGGTTGCGATGGCGGGTTGGGCACGGGTACTGCCGGAACATCCGGAGTGATACCGTTTCCGGGCGTGTATCCTGAGAAGAACGAGTTGATCCGGGAATGGGAAACAAGCTGCGAGAGCACCCCGGTGGTCCCTGCTGCTGCAACAGGGGAGCATACGAGGGCAAGGGCCAGTAAGCCTGCAACTATTGGAATAATACGCATTTTCATATTGATCCTCCTTTTCCGATGTATCGGTTGATATCGGATAAAGTCTTTTTGTCAGGCTCTTCGTTACCTGGTGTGGGTAGAATTGATGAACCGGATACATTTTGTGGGGGCTA
>LKUF01000329.1 GCA_001412335.1 Methanolinea sp. SDB | reverse complement strand
TGGGGTCGGTGAGATTTGAACTCACGATCGACGGGTCTCTCCGACATGCGTCAGTGCTCCAACGGATCATCACCAATCAGGAGACCCATTGTTCATCATTCACACGACGCGAAAGACCGCTGGAGCCCGTCGCCATTCCGGACTAGGCCACGACCCCTTTCTTAATAAAATCGTAGTTTGCCGATTTAACTCTTGTGTATTTGACCGAATCAGTAGTCATATATTGTCTGGATGCGCCATAATGTAGGATGGCTCAGGGCAGTTATGATTGTGGCACTTCGACGTTTCCGCTCCTCGGATCGACCATTGGTGAGATGTTAAACGAGATTTCGGGGAGATATCCCGAGAGTGAAGCAGTGGTCTCGGTCCACCAGGGCATCAGGTGGACATACCGCGAATTTTTAGAGAAGGTAAACGCAATTGCCCGCGGTCTCATGGCAATCGGCGTCGAGAAGGGGGACCGGGTCGGAATATGGGCCATGAACCACGCGGAATGGGTCGTCGTCCAGTTTGCCACCGCAAAGATCGGGGCGATCATGGTGAACATCAATCCTGCCTACCGGACTTATGAGCTCGAATATGTCCTCAAGCAGGCCGAGATCCAGACCCTTATCCTCCAGGGGCGGTTCAAGACCTCCGACTATGTCGGCATGTTCTACGAGGCGTGCCCTGAAGCCTACGAATCCCGCCCCGGCAGACTGAACAGCGAGAAGTTCCCGTTCCTGAAGAATATCATCCATATCGGGGAGATCCCCTACAACGGGATGTTTCTCTGGGGAGAGATCGAGGAGAAGGGGGAGAAGATCAGCACCGACGAGCTCGTTGCACGGGAGGAATCGCTTGACTTCGATGACGCGATCAATATCCAGTACACGAGCGGGACGACGGGATTTCCCAAGGGAGTGGTGCTCTCCCACCACGGCGTGCTGAACAACGGCTACATCATCGGCGAGGGGATGAATTTCACCGAGAAGGACCGCCTCTGCATCCCTGTTCCGTTCTACCACTGTTTCGGCATGGTCCTTTCGAACATGGCCTGCGTGACGCACGGTTCGGCCATGGTGCTTCCGTACCCGGCATTCGATGCGGAAGCCGTGCTCCAGACCGTACAGAACGAGCGCTGCACCGCCCTCCACGGAGTACCGACCATGTTCATCGCGGAACTCTCCCACCAAAACTTCGAGAAATATTCCATGAAGACGCTCCGGACAGGCATCATGGCAGGATCGCCCTGTCCTATCGAGGTGATGAAGGAGGTGAACAGGCGGATGAACATGTCAGAGATCGTGATCGTCTATGGGCAGACCGAGACATCTCCCGGCATAACGATGACCACGACGAGAGATCCCGTGGAACGGCGGGTATCGACGGTCGGAAAGGTCTTTCCCCATACCGAGATCAAGATAATCGATCCGAATTCCGGGAAGATCATGCCAAAGGGCGAGGTGGGGGAGATCTGTGCCAGGGGCTACATGGTGATGAAATGTTATTACAACAATCCCAGTGCCACGCATGCGACCCTCGACTCCAACAGGTGGAACCATACCGGCGATCTCGGGACGATTGACGAGGAAGGGTATGTCAAGATCGTCGGCAGGTTAAAGGACATGGTGATCAGGGGTGGAGAAAATATCTACCCGCGGGAGATCGAGGAGTTCCTTCACCACCATCCAAAGATTGCTGATGTCTACGTGATCGGTGTGCCTGACCAGAAGTACGGCGAGGAACTGATGGCATGGGTGATGGTCGAGAACGGGGAGACGCTCACCGAAGAGGAGGTCTTCGAATTCTGCCGGGGCAGGATCGCGCATTTCAAGGTACCTCGCTATGTGAAATTCGTCTCGGAGTTCCCCATGAGTATCACGGGAAAGATACAGAAATTCAGGATGCGTGAAGTCTCCATAAAGGATCTCGCGCTTGAGGACGTCTCCCGGATCGAGACCGCGTAACCTGGCGGACGGGATATATTCCCAGGCATCTATTTTTAAGCCTACTCGCTGTTTTGTGTGGGGAGACTGAATCGA
>LKUF01000328.1 GCA_001412335.1 Methanolinea sp. SDB | reverse complement strand
TTCTTCAGGGACGCAATCATCGGGGAGATCATGACCGACTCTTCCCTCCTGCTGGCAGGAAAACTCTTCCTGAACAATATCCAGGCATGCATTTTCATGTTCCTGGGCGGGGCGACCTTCGGGCTGGTCACCATCTTCATCATCGGGACGAACGGGTTTGTCATCGGCTCGATACTCGAGGTCGTCCGGCAGGAGAGCAGCCTCCTCTATGTCGCGGCAGCCATCGTGCCCCACGGCATCTTCGAGATCCCGGCGTTCGTCATATCGGGTGCGCTCGGATTGTCCCTGGCCCGCTCCCTGTACACCGAGTGGACGGGCCCGGGTGATGCCGGCGGTGACGCCGCCGTGCTCGGGCGGAGATTTGTCGCCGTTGTATTACCCCTTATTGCAATTGCAGCGATTACAGAGGCCTTTATTACGCCCTGGATCATACAGTTTGTAGCTTGAGGAGTGAAATAGTCGTGGATGAAGAACATGGGGCGCTTCCCCCGAAAGATGACTTTTCCGGATGGTACAACGAAATCCTGTGGCGGGCCGAGATCATGGACGTCCGCTACCCTGTCAAGGGCCTCTATGTCTGGTACCCGTTCGGGTTCGCACTCCGGAGAAACGTCTACTCGTTGCTGCGGGAACTGATGGACCGCGACCACCAGGAAGCGCTGTTCCCGCTCCTCATCCCGGAAAACGAGTTTGCAAAGGAAGCCGAGCACATAAAGGGGTTCGAGGAGGAGGTCTACTGGGTCACGCACGGGGGGACATCGCCCCTCGACGTGAAACTGGCGCTCCGCCCCACCAGCGAGTGTGCGATCTATCCCATGTATTCCCTCTGGGTCAGGTCGCATGCCGATCTGCCGGTCAGGATCTACCAGATCGTGAACACGTTCCGGTACGAGACCAAGCATACCCGTCCGCTGATACGGTTACGGGAGATCACCTCGTTTAAGGAGGCGCACACCGTGCATGCCACCTGGGAAGAGGCAGAGGCCCAGGTAGAGGAGGCGGTGAGGCTGTACCGCGAGTTCTATGACGCCCTCTCTGTTCCGGTAATCTTCTCACGCCGACCCGACTGGGACAAGTTCCCGGGTGCCGACTACACGATGGCGGCAGACACCATCATGCCGGACGGGCGGACGCTCCAGGTCGGGACGGCCCACCACCTCGGCGATCACTTCTCAAAGACCTTCGGGATAACGTACGAGGATATCAGCGGTGAGCAGCAGCATGCCTTTCAGACCTGCTACGGCATCTCCGAGCGGTCGGTCGCGGCCCTCATCAGCCTGCACGGGGATGACCGGGGACTGGTCCTCCCGCCCGCCCTCGCACCGGTGCAGGTCGCAATCGTTCCGATCATGATCGGCAAGCGGGGAACTGAAGTCGAAGCGGCCGCACGGGACCTGGAGGCGGCGCTCAAATCGGCAGGACTGCGGGTCCGGCTCGATACGAGGGACATGCGACCCGGGGCGAAATACTACTACTGGGAGATGCGGGGCGTTCCGCTCCGTCTCGAGATCGGGCCACGGGATCTTGATTCGTCCCAGGTGACAGCCGTGACCCGGCTCGGCGAAAAGACCGCGATACCCCTCGATTCCATCTGTGATGGCGTAGCCTCCCGGCTAATGGAGTTTGGATCCACGCTCCGGGAGAGGGCGGACGATCACGTGAGGTCCCGGATCCGGATCTGCGGGTCCACCGGGGAGGTACGCAGCGCGGTGGAACGCGGTGTCGCCGTGGTGCCCTGGTGCGGCGGGAGGGAGTGTGCCGACCGGATCGAGGAAGAGACGGGTGCGTCCATACTCGGGACCGGGGTTCAATCTCCGTTTATCGAGTCGAAAAAGGGACGGTGCATCGTCTGCGGCAGGGAAGGCGAGACCACGCTTGTCGGCAGGGCCTACTAAAAATCACACACTTTTTCCAAAAATCAGTATCCCGACAAAAAGGGGATGACCCGCTGTGCGGTCGTGCACCCAGCATGGACGGCCGCAGGCGGATTAGGCGATCTGTCTAGCACCGGGGGCAGTGGTACGAGACAGAAAAACCGGGGAGCGAGAGATCTCCTGAGACCATCTTTTTTCCGCCGGCAATGAAGAGGCGGCCGCACCTGGCGCACTTCTTGATCTTCAGCAGGTCCCAGCGGGTACTGGGCACTTCGAGCTCGAAGCTGTAATCGCAGTGCAGCCCAAGGCTCTTTAAGCACCGGTCCTCGTACGCGGAGACCAGCTGCATGATACTGACGGGGCTTGCCCCCATCTCGATGAATCGCTTGAATATGAAGTAATTGAATACAAGCCAGGAGAGGTCGCAGCGGTCGATTATCTCATCGACGTCCTGTGACTCCTCCTCGAACTCCTCCAGCGAACAGCCACAGAGCGGGCACCTGCCCCTGACCAGTTCATCCAGGTAGACCTCCTCACGGCAGCCAGGGCAGGTCGTGTGGGGTGCATGCATCCGTTTCATATCATATACCAGTTATTATGGCAGCAATCTGCTCTGCCATCGAAGCATTTTCGAACGTGCTGTAGTGAGCGGTCCGCATAACGGTACCTGTGCTAGTCACCGCACGCCTGGTTTTCACGCGGGCAGCATCCCGGTTGCACCACGACCCGGGGAGAAAAAAACCCGGCCTGCGGGAACCCTTCACCGGTTTATGGAGGTAAGATGCCCGGAGAGCGAAAAACCAGTTGCACTCGCACTCTCTATTGGTCACGTCCCCTCATAAAACTATACGCGTTAACACACAAATCCGGGTTTTATGACGAATCTGCGCGCGGAAGCGCGCTAATTTAAGTGTTTTGATCATGACAGCAGCAGGAGCACTGACCGTTACAGGACGGGGGCCTCTCCGGCTCCTTTCTGAAGGGATCCGGCAG
>LKUF01000327.1 GCA_001412335.1 Methanolinea sp. SDB | reverse complement strand
TTTCACGCCTGGCTCCCGGCCGCCATGGTTGCCCCGACACCAGTCAGCGCATTCCTCCACGCGGTCGCGGTGGTGACTGCAGGGGTATTCGGGGTGGTCCGTGTCGTCGGCTGGGTCTATGGTGTCGACCTGATGGCAGACCTCGGCCTCGGGGTGTTGCTTGCAGTCATCGCCTCGTTCACCATCATCACCGCCTCGCTCTTCGCCCTCGCACAGGACAACCTCAAGCGGCGTCTCGCCTACTCGACCGTTGCCCAGCTCTCCTACATCCTCCTCGGCGTCTCGATGCTCAGCACTGCCGGGCTGACCGGGGCGGTGATACACATACCGTTCCATGCCTTCCAGAAGATCGCCCTCTTCTTCTGTGCCGGGGCGGTCATTGTCGGTGCGGGCCATGAGAATATCAGCGATATGAAAGGGATCGGGCGCAAGATGCCGGTGACGGCGGTGATGTGTGCGGCCGCGGCTGCCGGGATATGCGGTCTTCCGCCGTTCTGCGGGCTGGTCAGCAAGGTCTACCTCTCGATTGGCGCCGTCCAGGCAGGGGAACTCGCCCTTCTGGGGGTCATCATCGTGAGCGCCGTCCTCAATGTCGCGTACTTCTTCCCGATCATTCACACGATGATCATCGCCCGGCCCTCTGATGACCGGGCACTCGACACTGTTACCGAAGCGCCGCTCATCATGCTCGTCCCGATCATCCTCGCGGTCACTGCATCTGTCGCCTTCTTTTTCTTCCCTGCGGTGCCGTTCCTCGACCTCGCAGAGATTGCCATCGCTGACATGTCAGGAGCTGGTATGCCGTGATCCCGCCGGCCGCCATCTACCTGGCAGGGCTCCTCGCCGTCCCGGTTCTGTCGGGTGCTGCCCGGAAGACCTGGGTCGCCGGCCTCGGGTTTCTCGGCCTCGTCGCGGCCCTCCTGGCCGGGACGGGACAACCTGCCGGGCCATATGTTTTTGGTCCCGGGATAGAGCTGGTCCTCTTCTCTGTCGACCCGGCACGCTCCTTTGCCGGGGTGGTGTTCGCCATTGCGGCACTCCTGGCGATCCTGTATTCCCTCCACCGGGACCTCCCCCCTGTCGAGACTATGGGAATCCTGGCATCTGCCGGCGCCGCCATGGGAATCGTGTTTGCAGGGGACTTTATCACCGTCTTTATCTTCTGGGAGCTGCTTGCACTGGCATCGCTTGCCATCATCTGGTCCACACCCGGTTCAGGCGGGTCCGGGTTCCGGTACTTGCTCTTCCACATCTTTGGCGGGGCCTGCCTCCTTACCGGAAGCGCCATCACGGTGGTGGCATCAGGAAGCACCCTTCTCGCCCCGGTCGGACCAGGACCCCAGTACCTCCTCATCACCATCGGGATCGGAGTGAATGCCGCGTTTATCCCGCTCCACACGTGGGTGCCGGATGCGTATCCCCGTGCAACTGTTGCCGGGACGGTCGCCCTCAGCATCTTCACCACCAAGGCCGCGGTATTTTTGCTCGTCGTCCTCGGGGGATGGGGCCAGGGCCTGGCCTACATGGGTGCCTTGATGGCCATCTATGGCGCAGTATTCGCCCTTTTCCAGGATGATATCCGCCGGGTTCTCTCCTACTCGGTGATCAGCCAGGTAGGGTACATGGTCGCTTCCGTGGGTACAGGGAGCGCCATGGGGACCGATGCGGCACTCGCCCACATGACATGCGACATCGTGTTCAAGGCGCTCCTCTTCATGGCCGCAGGTGCGGTGATACTCCGCACAGGGATATCGCGGATGTCACGCCTCGGGGGCCTGGCAAAGACCATGCCGCTCACTGCGATCGCAGCGGTGGTCGGAGGCCTGGCGCTTTCGGGAATTCCGGGACTGAGCGGCTCGGTGAGCAAGGGGATGGTCATCGGGGCCTCGGCTGACGTGCCGTACCTGGCACCGCTTCTCCTCTTTGCGGCTGTAATAACGGTGCTTTACACATCACGGTTCCTGTGGTTCGTATTCTTCCGAAAAGACCCCGACAACATCGGGGTACGGGGGGGGCGCGAAGCCCCTGTGGCGATGCTGGCTGCGATGGGTATTGCAGCAGGCTTCTGCATCCTCATCGGTCTCTTCCCCGACCTTCTCGTCTCCCACCTCCCGGGAGGGTCGGTTGCACATCCGTTCTCACGCACCCACCTCGTCGAATCGGGTGCAGTCCTCCTGGCAGCGGGGATCGTCCTGCTCATTGCAAGGCCGCTCCGCTCCCCGGGAATGGTGTGTGAAACCGATATCGACCGGGCTTACTGTGCCGCAG
>LKUF01000326.1 GCA_001412335.1 Methanolinea sp. SDB | reverse complement strand
TATGCCAGATAGCAGAGATCCAAAAAATAGAGCGACTCAGTGATGGATTCCATGACCCCCCTTTGAAACGTCAACATAGGTGACAAACTGCGCTCCATTGGAGAGCGTGACCGGTGTGAACAGCACCTCCCGTTCCTCGCCGTTCTTGCAGCTCACACGGAATCTGCGGGGCCGGAAGTCCCAGACCTTTGAATTCGCGAGATCGGTCTTCCATGTATCAATAACCACCTGCCGGTATTCGTCATCGGGATAGGCGAGCCGGAACCAATCCTTTCCAGCGGGGATATCCTCGAGTGTGTATCCAAACATCCCGGTAAAGGCCTGGTTGACAAAGAGGTAATGCCCGGACCTGTCGATGAGTGAGATGGGGTGCGGGGAGATATTGACCACCTCCCGGAACCATTCCTCGCTTCTCCTGAGACGAGCCGCAGTCATACGCTGGCTGATCGCAATCGAGCTCTGCCTGATGAAGGATTCGACGGCATGGATGTTTTCAATGTGCTCGTCGTGACCAAGAAAGATGGCCACTGCCCCGAAGAATTCATCCTTCCAGTATAAGAGGAATATGTTGGCTTTTCCGATATTCTGTTCCCGCATTATTTCGTCACAGAGCTCCTCAGGAATCCTCTGGAAACAGATATCATAAAATGACATCGATCCCGGGCCTTTCTCGTCTTCAAGGAGAAATTCGGCCGATCCCGTCTTTACTACCTGTAGTGCCACGTGTTTATGGGAGCCGGAAAAGATATCCATCATCGGCAGTTCGAGGCCTACGGGATCATGACCAAGGATCCGATGCAGGGTATCATGGAAATTCCTGTCGGCAACAGCTCTGATAGAATACCTGCCCTCTTCCACATCAATAGCGTTTACGGTGACTCCGGCCCCTGGGATGAGCTCGGTAACCCTGTCTGCAATGTACTGGTAGATGCTGGACTCCATCGGCATATCAACAAGTTCCATTGCCGTCCTGGCAAGAAACTCCATGTTCCGGTAGTTCTGCTTCTCGTGTGAGATGTCATGGAGCACTATCGTTGAGCCGTTGCTGCCGTCGTCGAAGACGGTCGGTATCACCTCCATCCGGTAGTCCGCATCATGGTCCTGGTCCACGTAGTGTATCTCTCCCGAGATCTGCTCTTCCCCGGAACCGGATATGAGATCGAGCGCCCCGGGTGTCGATAGTATCGGAAGCGATACCTCACTGATGGTCCTGCCAGTCACATCCCCTTTACTGACCCCGCACTCTTCCAGGAACCGGTCATTTACCTGGCTTATTCTCCCATGGCTGTCAAGGACCACGATGAGATCCCGGGTAAAGCGGAGAAACGAAGAGAGTGGTATGCGCTGGGCGAGGGAGAAGACCTTTGCGGTTCCGATCTCCCGGCATTCGACCTTTCCCGATATGCGAAGCATCTCGAGATACTTTGCGGCAGTATTCCGTTTAATCCGGGTCTGCCTGGCAATATCCGTGATTGTCAATCCCCGTGGCCTGAACCGGAGAGCCTGGAGGATCATGGATGCCGGGTCTTCCTCGCCCTTCATACGATACCTTGTATCATGACATATGTAATCATAATTTCGAAATTTGTTTGAGTCCTGTTCTGCCGATACTGTCTATCAGTTCGCCCCTGTGAAGCAATCCCCGCCCATCACATCCCCATGCCGGTTCAGACATGCTGCACCCGGAAGAAATTGAGGCATTAAAATAGGATAAGATCAGAAGACTCATTCCAGCAGGTGTATGATGAAGCGGATCAGCGTGGTTCTCATTCTCGGTATCGTAATTTTTGCATGCCTTGGAGCGGGCTGTATATCCCCGTCCGAACCGGGGGCAGGCACAGGAAAAGAGACTCCTCCAGGCGATCAGGGAGACGGGAACGCCCTGGCGTCCTCCGTTGCCAGGGACGAACTGTACTTTGTCACCGAGGAGTACCCTCCCTACAACTACGTGGAGAACGGGATGATCCAGGGAATCGGTGTGGATCTCCTCCGTGGTGTCATCCGCCAGATGGACAGCACGATATCATCCGACAACATCAGGGTCCTCCCCTGGTCAAGGGCGTACGAAATTGTGCAAAAAGAGAATAATACCGCGATATTCGCAACCGTCCGACTCGCAGAGAGGGAGGATCTCTTCAAGTGGGCAGGTCCGCTCGGCTCGGACCGGAAGGTGGTCTTTGCTGACAAAGACAGCGGAATCGGGATCACCGATCCCGGAGACCTTGACCGGTACCGCATCGGTGTCGTAAAGGACGATGCCGCATACACCCAGCTCCTGGCTCTCGGCATCGATCCGTCGAATCTCGTCGCGATGGGTACCGTTCCAGCCATCATATCTCTCATGGAGGAGGGGACAATCGATCTCTGGTGTTACGGAGACCTCGCCGGCCGATACTATGCCGGGACAGTGACGGGTGATCCCTCGTATTTCAAGGTCGTGTACACGCTCGACTCCGAGGATCTCTACTATGCATTCAACAAGAATACTTCTGACCAGACGGTCAGTGCCTTCCAGGAGGCCCTGGACACACTCCGGCACGAACCCGATTCAACCGGTGTCACCGAGTACCAGCGAATCGTCTACCGGTATGCCGGAGTCTCATGCCTGCCGGATTCCGGCATCACGGCCGACCATGTCACTGGTCTCGTGGATCTCACGGCAGGGTACATGGAAGACGATACCCCAGGGACCCTGGCCAGGATTAATGCAGGGGAACATCCCTTCTGGGACAGGGACAACAGGGCGCTCTATGTCTTTGTCTATGATACGGATGTGACCATCGTAGCCGAGGCCGACAACCCCCGTCTCATAGGTGTGAGCATGAAAGGAAAGACCGATGTTGCAGGGACGCCGTTCCGGGACCTGCTCACACAGACAGCTCTTTCGGAGGGATCTGGCTGGGTGGATTATGTCTGGATGGTTCCCGAGGAGAATGGGATCTATAAGAAGTCCGCCTATTGCCGCCTGGTCGAGGGGAGCGACGGGAACAGGTATATCGTGGTCAGTGGGATGTACACAGCCTGCGATGACCAGGAAACGACGTGATCACCCGTATTTCAGAGTGAGGCCCACTCCGGTCTCGTGGACGGGCGCAACCCGCGAGATTGCTACCTTTGACCCAAGGTCGGTGCAATGGCAGGGGTGCATCGCCTTCGGTGCCAATTTTTGCAGACAGGCACAGGTTTCAGCGAGAGTTCCCGGGTCCGGCGAAAGCAGGTGAAAACCGCCGATTACATCGCACACTCTCTCCTCGCCACAGACTTTCCGGGCATACTCGATGATATTGCAGATGCCGGAATGGGAGCACCCGGTGAGGATGACCAGCCCGTCTTCTGACCGGAACGCCAGTGCAGAATCGTCCACCAGCGTGTCCGGCCGTTCCCCCTCCGGAGTCAATAGCCTCCCCATGGGCTCCCGGTATTCGAACCCATTCGTCCTCTCGATCTCGCCAAGAAAGACCAGGTCGTCTGTCAGCCAGACTGGCCTGTCTGACAGGCAGATCGGGAAGGACCGTTCCCACACGTCCCGGGAGACAGGGGAACCGATATCAAAAGACCCTTCCATCCGCCGGGGGTAGAAGCAGAACGGGTGTGTGATGAGGGTAGGATCCCTATACGGTAAACCCTCGATGCGTGCCTCGAAGGCGGCCTGCAACAGGTGGAAGAGGCCTCCGGTATGGTCGATATGCCCGTGTGACAGAACGACGAAATCGAGGTCCAGCATCTCTAGCTTCATCTTCATCGCATTTTTCAGGAAGAGATCCGAGTATCCCGTGTCAAAGAGGATCTTTTTTGAACCGGTCTCGATGTACAGGGAAATCCCGGGCTCTCCGGCAAAATAGCGATCAGTTAAAGTATTGTTATCCACGAGAACCGTAACGCTCATCATCTGCATGCTGGAAACATGGGGTTTTCGCAGCCATAATACTGTGCAGCAATCGGCGAACACGAAAAAAGTGCCTCCTCGCTGTTTCCTATGGGCGGAATGAAATTACCTGTGCTTCAGAGGTATCCAGACTTGGTCATTTATCCGCCGCCGTGGCGCCCTCACATAACTCATACCCAATTGCTCAAATT
>LKUF01000325.1 GCA_001412335.1 Methanolinea sp. SDB | reverse complement strand
GACCTGACATTCACCCGGTAGACCGGGTGCCTGCCGGACGGCTGTATCTTTTCAAGCAGCCCCAGGTGAACGAGAGTTGAGATGGCATCGCGGATTGACGGGGCACTTGCGCCGATCAACTCCTCCAGGTAGGAAGGGCGGTAATCCATTGTCGGATCAGATACGATCTCTTCTACCACGGATGCGATCACACTGGATCCAAAGAGGCCGGCATACGGATTTTCCAGGTGCTCTTCAAGGTGGGTGGGGACTTGCTTCATGCTCTCCTCGTATGATTGGGATTGGGTTTTGAGAGTAATAATTGTTATAGTATTCACAATTATTTTTTCCATTTTTTCCACTGACGGTGGTGAGGCACTTCGAGATCAGAGAAGGTCATCCACCCGTCTGCCCAGGGCAAGTTGTTTCCAAAATAGAAACAAATTGTTTCTGATCCAGAAACGTCCTGGAAGAAAGGTACAATCATCTTTTGTGACTGTCTCCCCAGGACCGCGATTGGACACAAACAGGGCTCATCCCGTCTCCATAGGGAACGCAAGTTTCAGGTATCCGGACCGCCGGCTCCTCCGGCCGAAACCAGCGTGATTCTGAACTGGTGGTTGCCCGTCCTCCTTATATGTACTTCGAGGATCGACCCCCGGTTCTTATGGATCTCTGCCGAGAGTGCCTGGGGGACGAGGTAGAGCGGGACCGGCGGGGTGATCCAGGCTGAACACCTCTTCGGTGTGTTTATCTTCCTGGAGAGAGATGTCTTCGTGGCGGTCCCTTCCTGGTTCCTGTTGGCGCTGGATTCTGGTGGGGGGCTGCCGCTCACCCTGTTAGTATCCTGCATATCCCGTCCCCCTCCCGGGTGTTCTCCTTCGGTCCTGTCTGTTCCCAGGTCCGCACCATGGCGTTCCCCGGTAATTCTGCTGGTATTCTGTTCATCTTTTTCTCCTCGTGCAGGCCAGCGTCTGCTCCTGCACCGGATTTACCGGGGAGACTGCAGATATAAACCTGAGGGAAGCAGGGTGAAAGGAAAGAAGGGGATACACATTCTATACTGGTAGCGAATACCTGGATTGAAGTGCGGTGATACGGAGCAGGGAGACTGTGAACTGTCCGTTCTGTTCACCAAAAAAGGAGTATCATTATCGAAAATGAGCTGTGTTACGCTCGATGGGATACGCCTCTTTTTCCTGGATGACGAGGAATGGACCGCGACATTCGCCCTGGTTGAAGAGTGCAAACGGCTTATTGGATCCCAAAGAACGCCGGACGGATACAGGCGGAATGTCGGGATACCTGCTGGCCAGTGGAGACGAACCTGGTGAAGGCGCCTTTGTGTTCTCTACTCCTGGACTACACGTGAAAAAGAGAATCGCAAGAAAATCACGTACAATAAAACGAGAATAAAGAAAGGGAGGGGATTAAACTGACTTTATCGCGAGAAAAATATCCTCTTCCTTGAGTGTCTTTCGTCCTGCGTGCTTTGCGAGCCTGTTTGCTTCTTTAATGAGATTCGCAATGTAGTCTTCTGTCTTTGCCACGAGAGCCGCAGCGGCGTCGCTTCCGACCCGCTCGGCTCCACTCTTCTTGGCAATCCGTACGACTGCCGCAATGGGTAAATCTGCCACCTTGATTACCTCAAA
>LKUF01000324.1 GCA_001412335.1 Methanolinea sp. SDB | reverse complement strand
AATTTCTGGATCCGGAAGTTCGCAAAATCGGTCACGTACACGTTGCCCGAGGTATCGACTGTTACATCGGTTGGGAAGCTGAACTCACCGGAACCCGAGCCGATGGTCCCCCAGAGGTACAGGAACTCCCCGTTCTCATCAAAGACCTGAATCCGGTGGTTGTAGTTGTCGACGACATACACGTTCCCGGACGGATGGATGGCGATACCGGTCGGGTGGTTCAGCTCGCCGCCCTCGTCGTAGCCCTCCACGCCCCATGTCGCCACAAACGTTCCGGAAGAATCGAATTTCTGGATGCGGTGGTTGCTCTCGTCAACAATGTAGATATCTCCGTTGGAATCGACTGCGATCCCGTAGGGGCCCATGAATTCACCCTCCCCATCACCTTCAGATCCCCACACTGCTGAAACCTCGTATGGCTCCTGGCCGGATACTGCCGGAATGGCTGAAAGCGCGATGATAGAGAGCATGAACAACAGTATACATATTCTCATGACTGGTGTCCTCCGAAACGTATCTGCAGCGTCCTGCTGCCAATTGTCTCACCCCTGTGGTATGAGGCGGGACCGTGAATACCCATGATCGGTGTTTCATCCAGAAAATCATTCTGGTCCGGATCCGTGTTCATGAAAACTCGAGCGTTTATTGATGCGAATTTTCATCTCCGTGACCAATCTGCGATTCACACTTTTGCCAGGAGATCATTCGTATAGCTTCCGGGATCAACAATTATTTATCACGAGGAGATAAGCGCTGATTACTGCCGGATCCACCAGAGTGATCTTTTGCGGTACTGCCGGCAGTGGAGAGTTAGGATCATGAAAAGAGCAATCATCATTGGAATCATTGCCATGCTTGCAATGACTGCATTCACGGGAGTTGCAGCAGCTTCTGGGGACGAAAACCACTGGGGAGTGGTTGGGGAACAACCCGCGCCGGGATCGGATGATAATCCTGGTCCAGGCCTCCCAAGCCCCCCTGATGCTCCCACCTGGCCACCGAGAAGCGGACTCGATCCGTAAATTAAAAACCATTTTTTTCTTTGCTGACTGGGGATGGAGAAGAATAACCGAAAAAATGTTGGGCCTCTCGCTCTCGCAATCTCTGCAATGCCGGGTTATTCGACCAGGTCGAAATTCACTGTTCCTGCACTGTGCATGAATCCCCGAAAGAACCGGGTCCTCTGTTTTGAGAGGTTACCCATTAGACAACGGACTCAGTCTTTAAGAATTACGGCAGGTCTGGATACAGGCCTGATCCACCCATAAAAAAGGTGAGCGGGGGCTTGTTCACTCCTTCTTCAGCGAATCTATCGCTATCGAGAATGGCTCGCCGATATCCAGGTACGTGAGCTCGATCTCATCCGGTGCGATGACTGATCCGGAAGAAAATCCGCCGCCTTCCTCGATTATAGTCAGGGTGCTGCCTTCAAGGCCTATAATGCCTGCAAATGGCTTATCCTCCCACGATTTGACCTTGTTGGAGAAAGTCATAACTCCTGAGAAGACCCTGTCGTGTTGCTCGGTGACACTCATTGTGATGGTCTCATCAGAAAAAGTTGTGTACCCGCTCCCTTCGATGTACCCGTACATCGGTCCTGTCCAGTTCCCGACGAGGTTTGGGGTGTCGACAGGCGACGCATCCTGTGATACCGTCGTGCAACCGCAGGTCAGCAGGGCAAGGATGATAA
This sequence comes from Methanolinea sp. SDB, assembly GCA_001412335.1. Lineage (GTDB taxonomy): Archaea > Halobacteriota > Methanomicrobia > Methanomicrobiales > Methanospirillaceae > SD8. Next base: position 290 of record LKUF01000324.1, on the reverse strand, counting down.
ATCCTGTGAAGGCAATCAATTTTTTCATATCATACGGTCAGCTGGCATCGAGATAAACCCATATCGTTTATTCCCTGCACCCAGCCAGATTCTGATATTTTGCATCGTGAATGATTTTGCCCAATATGTTTTTAAAGCGGAATCGAGAAGTCTTGGACATCGAGAAGAGGTGAGACTAAAACATGGACACGTTCGAGGAGATGATGCAAAAGATGGAGCAGATGTCTCCTGAAGAGAGAAAAGAGGCGATGGCGAAGAACCGGGCGATGTGCATCTGTGCGGGATGCCCC
>LKUF01000323.1 GCA_001412335.1 Methanolinea sp. SDB | reverse complement strand
CCTGCAAGCGAGATGAGCAGACAGATCCCTATTATTGCTATTCCTACCTTTTTCATTACATCCTCCTCTGTATATGGGCTATTATCCCACGGCTGCAGATGTACGGTTGATCGTTTTTCTTCAAAAGGGTTTCCCTAAAAAATCGGAGAAAAACAGTCTGTTTACATCGGTCGGCCCTTTGTATACGACTGTTCGCATGAGCGGGCGGTCATTTTCTGGCAATGGTGATATAGCCACTGTGCCCAACACGTGTAGACGGGCGGGTACCCCGCTCCGATCGTGTCATCTCCCGTTCGATGCACTCGTAGGCATGGACTTCGGCAAATAATCCGGTGGCCGTGTCCATGACCGTCACCAGGTATTCCAGAAACGGCGTGTAGCAGGCGAGGTAGCCTCCCGGGCGGATCAGGGAATGGGCATGTCGCACATGATCCGACGTAAGCGTCAGGTCAAGGTGGACCACGTCGAACGCCCCGGTGGCATTGAGCATGTCATCTGCCACGACCTCCACGTTTGAAAGTCCCGCATCCCGTATATTCTCCTCCGCAAGCGCTGCAAAATCAGCCCTCTTCTCATAGGTCACAACATGGCGGGCAATCCCGCCGAAATAGATGGCCGCGATCCCGCTTCCAGTCCCGGCATCGAGCACGTCGTCGTTCCTGTTCATGCCGGTGTGGGCGATGACCATACCGATGTCCCGGGGAAGCATGGGAGCTCCGCTTCTCCTGGAATGGGCAAAGAAATCGGCCGGCCTTGGTTTCCGGATCACGAATTCATACCCGGTATGCGACAGCAGCACATCCCCGGGCGAGGCGCTGACAGCCTGGTCGAGGTCGATGATACCCCGATCGGTGGAGAACCTGCCGGCGCCTGCACGTACATAAAAAGTCCTCCCCCCGCCGCTGATCAGGATCCGCTGGCCCTGTTCAATCATTTCCGGTGAGCTGTAAAATCGCCTCTGCGATGTCGCCTTTGCAGGCAACCAGTGCCTCACGTGCAGCATCGGGTGCGACGTTCGCCTGTTCGGCCACCATTTTGACATCGTCCTCCGGTATCTCCGGCTCGGCCTCCTCGAAGCGGGGCTGGCCGGCGATCTGGTAGGTGGTCATCCCCTGCATCGTCATTGCGGTGACCTCGGCGGCGTCGAATATGTAGTTCCCACGGGGGGTGTGGATCACGATCTTTTCCACGTCCTCGATCTGCTCCACTTTCATCCCCATCTGCTTCATCATCTGCTTCATCTTCTTTGGATTGACATTTCCCGGAAACATATGTCACCTTCCCTGCCGTACTTTTACTGCTACTCCGTAATTAAATGCCAGCATCTCCTCTCCCGACATCATCGCGGACCCCGTCGCGAGAAGTTCGTCGTCTTCCCCCACCACGAGGACTTCGTCGCCGGCCCTGATTGCCGGATCGGCCGCTGTCACATGCCTGGCAAACGCGTTCTTTCCGGATCGTGCAAATTCCGCAACGGATGGGTCTATTCTCACCCGGTATCCGGGTGCGGGAAGCGCCTCTTTCAACCTCGATGCACCATCGATGCCAAGCGTCAGCCTCCCGTCCTCTGCCCGGACGGTTGCAATCCGCACCCCTTCATGGAGCACCTGCCGTATCCTTCCCGTCCGGGAGTGGGTGAATTCGCACCCTTCAGGGAATATCTTCACCCCTGTCCCACGTCCGAACTGGTAATCAGCAATTGCCTGGACCCGTCGCACCATGCTGTTGCCTGAGTAACTCGTTGACACGGTTGACAAACACCTCCTCGAACTCTCCCGGTATATATGCCCCGGCGGCTATCTTATGTCCTCCTCCTGCCCCTCCGACCTCTGCCGACGCTGTTGCAAGGGCCGTCTGGAGGTCTGTCCCGCGTGAGACCACCCTCTCTGTTGTCCGCATGGAGACCTTTGTCAGGTCCGGGTCTTCGGGAAGCTTCACCATGATGAGGATGGGTTTTTCCATGTTCAACTTCGAGAGCGCCATGCCGGCTCCGATTCCTACTATGGTGTCCGGGTACCTGTCCCCAACATGGATATACTGGAGATGCGAGAGTTCGCGGACCCCCTTCTCCAGGATGTACTCGAGAAGCCCGCGTATCACCGACCGGTGATTGTTCAGCATGTGCTCGGCCTCCCTGTACGAGACTCCCCGGTCTCCCTTGCAGATCGCGCTGCCGACAGCGGGCTTTGCCCACCGTCCGCAGGCGTTCAGGAGCGTTGAGAACTCCTGGGCATTGCGAAGCGGGGTTCTCTCGTATTCGGCGGGAAAGAGGTAACTTTCGGAGAAGAGGCGGTCGACCGGCTCCCCGCAGGCGATGAGCTGCTGGATAAGAGCGCTCGTGACCGTTCTCTTTTCAGCCGATGACATCTCCTCCCAGACCCTCCAGCGCCCCTGCGCAGCTTTCAGCGGCAGGCCAAGTCTCTGGAGAAACCGGAGGGCACCTGCGGTATTGTTGCTTATCCCGGGGATGAACGGGTCGTCGTTGTAGGCCAGGCAGAGGTGCAGGGGACGGGTCGAGGTGCCATAGGCGTTCAGGTCCCGGGACCGGATCTCGAGGAAGCCGCGTTCGGCACCTTCGCGGGCGATATCCCTCGCAGGACCGACCAGGCCGCAGTCCTCGCGGGCCATCATGTCACCGATGTTTCCCACGACGGCGAGCCTTGAGAGGTCCACGTTGTCCCCGTCCATCTCCGTCGCGATGAGATAGGCGACTCCTGCGGCACTCAACTTGGAGAAGCCGTGAGGAAGCGAGTTGATCTGGGCGTACTCGCATTCGCAGGGCTGGCTGACGTGGTGGTCGACGATCAGCACCTCCTCTGTTGAGAGTCCCTTCTCGAGGAGGAGGTTCTGCTGCCCGGCGCCAAGGTCACAGAAGACCTTGAAGGAGTCGTCGTCAGGGACCTGGCGTATGGTGAGTGGTTCGAGCTGCCTGACAAAGACCGACCTGACCTTTATCCCGGCCCTCGCAATGCACTGGAAAAGGACAGCCTCTCCGCAGATCCCGTCGGCATCGATGTGCGATATGACCGTCACGTCATCGTGTGCGAGGATCTCGTCTGCAGCGGTTCGTGCCTCCTCTTGAAGTCCCATCAGGTTATACTGTTGCTCTTCCATTCGTAAAAGTTCCCACTATGCAGGAATATGGTGGAAACGCTCCGGCTCGCATGCATCATTCCCCATATTTCTTAAGAACCTGGCACACACATGGGTACAGAGCCGAAGAGCTGGAGTAGTCATGTCACCCGAAGGAGAGGAGAGAGACCTGCTGGAATTCCTGGAGGCGGGATTGATCAGCCCGGAACGGATGCGAGTCGTCGATAGGAATGCACAAGCCCTGGGGCTCCCATCACTGCAGCTCATGGAGAGCGCCGGGCGGGCCCTTGCTGACGTCGTCCTCTCGTACGAACCTTCGAAAGTCCTCATCCTCTGCGGAAAAGGCAACAACGGAGGTGACGGGCTCGTGGCCGCACGATACCTCCAGTCCCTCGAGACATCCGTCATCCTCGTGGACCAGCCCGGGACGACTCCCGAATGCGCCCGGCAGCGGGATGTTGCCCGGCATTGCCGGCTGGACATCCACTCAGTGCAATGCAGGGAGAACGTGGAAGCCCTCGCACGTGAGTTCAGGAATGCCGACGTGATCATCGACTGCCTGCTTGGAACCGGCACGTCGGGCGCACTTCGCGAACCCGTCAGATCCTGTGTCGGTCTGGCGGCCGCTGCAGACGTCCCCGTCATATCAGCAGACATCCCGACGCCGGGGATCGTCCCTGACCGGATCGTCTCGTTCCACCGGCCAAAGATAGCCGGATCCGATACCGTCGATATCGGAATCCCGCTCGAGGCGGAGGTATTCGTGGGGCCCGGAGAGCTCCTGCTCATGAAGAGAAGAGAGAAGGATGCCCACAAGGGAGCGGGCGGAAAGGTGCTCGTCATCGGCGGGGGCCCGTACCAGGGTGCCCCGTACCTTGCAGGTCTCGGGGCGCTCCGGGCGGGTGCTGACATGGTCCGCATCGCGTCACCCGTCTTTGAACCGGTACCGGACCTGATCTACGAGAGACTCGGGGGAGAGGTGATCAGCATGGAGCATCTCGACAGGCTCCTTGAACTCGCAGGCGATTCGGACGTAGTCGTGATCGGAAACGGTCTTGGCGGGGAGAGCCACGACGTCGTCTGCCGGGTGGCCGAACACTGCAAAAAAGCGGTCTTCGATGCCGACGCCCTGCGCCGTCCCGTCCCGTCAGCGGCTGAGTCGATATACACGCCCCACGCAGGCGAGTTTGCCCGGATGACCGGCAGCCGCCCGGTTGACGGACTGGCGAGCCGTGCACGCCAGGTGAAAGAGGCTGCACAGGAGGGCACGATCCTGCTCAAGGGTCCGGTCGACATCATATCGGACGGCCGGAGAGTCCGTTTCAACCGC
>LKUF01000322.1 GCA_001412335.1 Methanolinea sp. SDB | reverse complement strand
AGAACGGTATTTCGGTGGTCTTCGAGGGAGTAATCCGGGAGGATATGTATACCATCCAGCAGTGGGGCACGCCGCTTGACATCACAGCGATTCAGGAGAAGTCTTGAGAACCACCGGCCGGTCAGGGGATGGGAAAAGATACATCCGACGCTCCTGCCTGTATCGCCGGAGTACCCCGACAGCTTGAAACCGGGAAAAAGAGGCAACTTCATCAGACCTTTTTTTACTGGTGCCTCATTTATAGCCCTGTATCGAATATCTTGACAATCCGGATCTCCTTCCCCGTCTCCTGTTCGTACCACTCCCGTTCCCGGTCCGCCTCCTTGAGCGTCCGGACATAATGGCGGAGCGTCATCCCGGTCTCTGCATCGACCAGCCGGTATTTGCTCAAATGGTGCCTCCTGATGGGAATTTGTCGACAAAAAGAAAAATTGTTTCCCTTCGGAGTCTGGGAGTTTGGGATCCTGATCTAATCGAATTCCCATCCATCCATGTAACTGCAGGATCGCTTCATGCCCTGCAGGACCGCTCCGCACTCGGGACAGTAATGAGGGCCTGAAGGCGGGCTGCAGCAGGAACAGCCTGTGTACAGGTAAAATTCCCCTCCGCACCGTGGGCAGACAAGCAGTTCCATTGTCCATTCCTTTGACGTTCTATGGTTTGAAGATTTCCCGGGCTCTTTTGCGGGAAGGATATTATCAGACCGGACCGCAAACCTGTCACATGACAACAGTATGACGATTTCTCCATGCGGACGAAGGCTAACGATTGAGTTTTGCCTGGTAGTCTGTGTCCTCCTCTTCATAACCATGCCCGGATCGCTCGTCCTTGCCGGTTTCGATCCGCCGTATGGTCTCATGGCGGGTATCACAACATGGATCTCGGCATTCGTGGGACTGTCGCCAGTCGCCCTCCTCTACCTCCTGATTCGGTGGGATGCACTCGGGAGACTGGCGGTGCCGGTGACGGTGGCATGTGCTGTATCCGTCCTTGTCATAGCGTATGGAACCTGGTCCCTGGCCCAGCCCCTCCATGCCAATTTTGCGGCACCGGGCTATGTCCAGTCATTTCCTGCTTTCTGCTTTGTGTCGGTTCTCTCCGCAGGGATGTCCCTCATGCTCTTTCCCATCGGCATACTTCCTGGAAATTATTTCAATGACCCGGTATTCAGGATCCTCGGCACGGTAAATCTCTGTATTCTCGCAATAATAGTTCTCCTCTGGCGAATTCGATCCCGTGGAGACTGAAAAACTCCGCGCTCATCCATCCCGGCAATCCTGTTGGAATGCCCGGTATGTGAGGAGGATTCTTCTTCTGAATCTTCCTTCCACCGTACCGGGCAATATCGGGTTCACCACGCACAGAACCGCGGTCACACAGTGAGATCAAGACGGAGGTTTCCGGATACATGCACCCTTCCGTGATTCCATCAGATAAAAAAGGACCTGGATTGCATTTATTATCGCGCACACGCATAAAAATTTAGAGGAAACCATGAACCGGGAATTAAAAGAGATCCTCCTCGACAGATGCCGGGAGATGGAGATCCCCCTCGTGGGGGTTGCATCGGTCGACCGGTGGGAAGAACCCCCTTTTTTGCCCTGGATGCCTGAAGAGTTCTACCCTACGTCCATCTACCCTGAAGCGAGATCGGTGATCGTCATCGGGCTGCCGATACCGCTACCCGTCCTCGAGAGTGCGCCTTCGATCCATTACCACGAGCTCTACACCACGGTAAACATCCTGCTTGACCAGTATACCTACCGGCTGGCGAAGTTCCTCACGGAACTCGGGTACCCGTCGATCTTCATCCCACGAGACGGGTATGGTGCAGGGGAGGTGCTCCGTGAGAACCCGGTGGCATTCTTCTCGCACCGGCATGCAGCACTCCTCGCAGGGCTTGGGACGTTCGGGGTGAACAACACGCTCCTTACCCCCGAATACGGCCCAAGGGTGCGGTTCGGCTCGCTCTTTTCTACGGCAGAGCTGCCTCCCGATCCCCTCATCGAAGAGGATCTCTGCACCCGGTGCATGAAGTGCGTGGAGATGTGCCCTGCGGGAGCCCTCGACGGGGCCGGCTACCCGGAGGGGCTGACCGACAAGATGGCCTGCCTCTCGCAGAACAACGCTCTTTCGAAGCGATTCATCTCACCATGCGGGATCTGCATAAAGGTCTGCCCTGTTGGAGAGGACCGCACACTGTTCAGGCGGAAAGATACGTCGCTCTATACCGATAAAGAGAAGTATCCGCTCCATCACCGGGCATGGAAGCATGTACGGGCGTATGGCGGGAAGAGGGAGGATTCTCGCTAGATTATTCCTTCCATTTGTGTGATATCCCGGTCACTCGCGATTTTTGGACCGCGACGGGAGGCCTGCCGGGTCCTCGCCCGCCATGCCGGTCCGGCTCCTGGTCCCGGGCGGGTGCCTGGTCACCTGCTGCCCGCAGTTCCACCTGCCCGCGAACCGGCCATCAGAGATTTTTCACCAAAAATGGTCAGATGAGATTTACCGGGGGGATGCCCGGAATGCAGGTATCCTATAATCCCTTCAGGGGATTTACTTCCCATGTATGGAGTATTGTATAACTCCCTCAGGGCAAACATCGGCACAGGTTGCACAGAGGATGCAGTCGGGACTCTCCATCTTCCCTTCCCGGACCATGCCGTGCACGTCAAGGCCCATCGGGCATCTCTTCGAACAGGTGTTGCAGTCGATGCAGAGATCCGCATCCGCACTCAGCTGGAGAGCCGGCCAGCCTGCGAGGTTCCGGATCTTCCGTCCGGCAACCATGATGCCTGCAATCGGGCAGAGGATGTGGCAAAATCCCCGCCTTCCGGTGAGGAATGCGACAATGAAGATCCCCGCAAAGATCATCACGACCATCATGAGGATCTGCACGGATGAGATCGAGATGCCGTATACCGTTCCATACAGGGGATCGACCCCCTTCATTCCACCTGCCGTGAGGAACGCCCGTGCGATCGCTGCAATCCAGAGCACTGTGACACCGTACTTGATCCAGTTGGGCCATCCCTCTTTTACAGTCTTCTTGATGAGAGGAGAACCAAGTTCCTGGCATGCACCCATCGGGCAGAGCCATCCGCACCAGATACGACCGGCGAACAGGGAGAGGATAAAGAGGATGATATAGAGCAGGAAGGCACCTGTGACGATTCCCTCGGATGCACCCATCATGATGACTATCGGGGAGATGTAGAAGATCGTGACAGGGATGAGGAGGAATGTAATGATGAGGATCCATCTCCGGATTTTCAAGCGTGAGGATTGAGGTTGTTGTACCTGGTCTGGTTCAGCCATGGATTTTCCCTTCAGGAATGAAGGAACGTTCTGGGGCTTATAGTACCCGATACATTCTCATGTCATGCGACCACCATGGGCGGGGACCCCATCCCACGTCAGCGAGAAGGACGCCTTCTCGGCGACCCGCAAGTGCCACGATGCGAACGGGGAGATCTCCTATGTCTTCTTCGGGCGCAAACAGGTCCGGGCAGGCTCATTGTTCGCGAACGAAAAACGCTTTTTTAGCGGTTGATGAACATTTGGTTGAAGGATAAACGTCACCCATCCAGAACATTTGTTATATATAATTATACAACAAAATGCACCTCATGCCTTCGTGCAGCAAATCTTCCCACTCACCGCAGCTGGACAC